>JBGSII010000313.1:0-14022 GCA_041742555.1 Ilumatobacteraceae bacterium | reverse complement strand
CGCTCGGCCCGGCCCCGTCGAGCGCCGGCACCGAGAGCCGGTCGCGCAGTTCCACGATGAGACGTTCGGCGGTCTTCTTGCCGACGCCCGGCACCAACGTGAGGGCGGCCACGTCGTTGTTCGCGACGACATCGAACAGCGCCGCCGGTGGGTGGGTCGTGAGCACCGCCAGGGCGAGCGCCGGGCCGATCCCGTTGGTCTTGATGAGCACTTGGAACGTCTGGCGATCGTCGCGCGACGTGAAGCCGAACAGCGTCTGGGCGTCCTCACGGATGTGATGGTGGATGTAGAGGAACACCGGTGTCCCCGGCTCCAGTTCGGCCAGCACCCGCGTCGACACGGCGACCAGATAGCCGACGCCACCGACCTCGAGCAACACGGTGCCGTCGACATTGCGTTCGAGCACCGAACCGCGCAACGACCCGATCATGCGCTGCGCTCGACGGCTGGTGTCACATCAGGCCCGGCACCGTGTGACAGTCGGGCGAGCGGGGACATCGCCAGATGGCAGAGGGCGAGCGCTGCAGCGTCGGCGGCGTCGGCCGGCTTCGGCATGGCGGACAGCCCCAGCCGAGCCTGGACCATCTTCTGCACTTGCAGCTTGTCGGCCCCACCCCAGCCAGCGACCGCGTCCTTCACCTGATTCGGCGTGTACTGGACCACCTGACACCCTGCGAGAGCCGCTTCGGCCAGCGCGAGACCGCTCGCCTGGCCCACGCTCATCGCGGTGCGGACGTTCACCTGGAAGAACACTTGCTCGACGACGACCACGTCAGGGCGGAACTCGGCGATCAACGCCGTGAACTCGGTCCGGAGTGCGCCCAGCCGTTGCGGCTGCGGATCGGTGCGCGGCGTCGTGAGGACGCCGAGCGAGATCGCCGTCGCCTTCGAAGCGCCACGAGCGTCGACGACCGCGTAGCCACAACGCGTGAGGCCGGGGTCGATACCGAGTACCCGGCACGACCGTATGGGCGACAGAGACGACACGCTGTTTGCGAACACAGGTTCGTACCTTAGCCCACCGCGCTGCTCAATCGGTGATCTTCTCGAGCTCCGCGATCAGTTCCTTGACCGGCCGGAACGTGAGCCCGGCGATCGCCCGATGGGCATAGCGGACCACGCCGCTGGCGTCGATGATGAACACGCTGCGCCGGGGGAATCCGATCGGGCCGAGCGTGCCGTACAGGCCAGCGACCGCCTTGTCGACGTCGGCGAGCAACGGGAATTCGAAGCCGTGTTTGCCGGCGAACGCGTCGTGGCTGCTGACGTCCTGCGCCGAGATGCCGATGACCTGGGCGTTCATCTCGCTGAACTGCTCGAGATCGTCGTTGTAGCTGTTGAGCTGCTTCGTGCACACCGGCGTGTCGTCACCCGGGTAGAAGACCAACACGACGGGCTGGCCTCGGAACTCGGCGAGCGTGTAGTCGCGCCCGCCGGTGCCGGGCAACGAGAAATCGGGGGCTTGGTCGCCGACGCCGAGGCTCACGAGGCAGCCACCTCCATCAATTCGTCGCTCATGTCGAAGTTCGAGAACACGTCCTGGACGTCGTCGTTGTCCTCCAGGGCCTCCAGGATCCGCAGAATTGCCTTCGCATCGACCGTGTCGGTGACCGGGACCAGGTTCTCGGCCACCATCGGCGAGTCGGCCGAGATCACCTCGATGCCCGCCTCGTCGATCGCCGCCTTGACGTCGTACACGATGGATGGGTCGGTCACGATCCGGTAGGC
The DNA here is from genome assembly GCA_041742555.1 of Ilumatobacteraceae bacterium. Lineage (GTDB taxonomy): Bacteria > Actinomycetota > Acidimicrobiia > Acidimicrobiales > Ilumatobacteraceae > Sva-07. The sequence goes on along the minus strand of JBGSII010000313.1, from coordinate 12,294 downwards.
CCCGTCGGCCTCGGCGATCACATCGTCGGCCCCGGACTCGAGCGCGGCCATCATGATCGTGTCCTCGTCGATGCCGTCGCCGGTCAGGATGACGCCGCGTCGGTGGAACTGCCAGCTCACAGCGCCCGGCTCGGCCATCGAACCGCCCAGCTTCGAGAAGATGTTGCGGACCTCGGCACCGGTTCGGTTCCGATTGTCGGTGAGCACGTCGATCATCAGTGCGACCCCGCCCGGGGCGTAGCCCTCGTACATGATGCTCTCGTAGGTGCCACCGTCGTCGGCGCCGGTCCCCCGCTTGATCGCCCGGTCGATGGCGTCGTTCGTCATCCGGGCGGCCTTCGCCTTCTGGACCGCGGTGCGCAACGTCGGATTCGAGTCGACGTCACCACCGCTCTTGGCCGACACCTCGATCTGGCGGGCGAGCTTCGCGAACAACTTGCCGCGCGCCTTGTCGGCGGCACCCTTCTTGTGTTTGATCGTTGCCCATTTGGAATGGCCGGACATGAGAACTCCGTCGTTCAGATAATCGTCAGTCGTCGAGCGAGTCGAGGAAGAGCGCGTGGATGCGCCCGTCGTCGGTGAGCTCCGGATGGAACGCTGCCACGGTACAGCGCGCGGCACGAACGAGAACAGGCACACCATCGTGGTGGGCCAGCACCTCGACGCCTGGGCCCACCCGCTCGACCAGTGGCGCCCGGATGAACATCGCGTGGAACGAGTCGGTGAGCCCGACGACGTCGAGGTCGGCTTCGAAACTGTCGAGCTGGCGTCCGTACCCGTTTCGTCGCACGGTGATGTCGATCAGGTCGAACCCGCGCTGGTCGGGCCGCGCGTCGAGCACGTCGGTCGCGCACAGGATCATGCCGGCGCACGTCCCCAGAACCGGCAATCCATCGATCAGACGGCCCTTGAGCTCGTCGAAGAGCCCGCTCGTGGTGAGCAACCGCGACATCGTGGTGCTCTCGCCGCCCGGCAAGACGATCGCGTCGAGCCCGTCGAGTTCCGCTGGTGTACGAACCAAGGGCGAGACGGCGCCGAGTTGCTCCAATCGTCGACGATGCAGCTCGAATGCCCCCTGAAGGGCGAGGACGCCGACCGTCAGGCCGGACCCAGGAGTGCGGGTGTCACCAGCCCCGTTCGGCATATCGCTGGTTGATCTCGTCCATCTCGATACCGGTCATCGGGGCCCCGAGGCCGCGGCTGACCTTGGCGAGGATGTCGGGGTCGTCGAAGTGGGTCGTCGCCTCGACGATCGCCTTGGCTCGCGGTGACGGATCCTCGGACTTGAAGATGCCCGAGCCGACGAACACGGCCTCGGCCCCGAGCTGCATGGCGAGCGCCGCGTCGGCCGGTGTCGCCAGCCCGCCGGCACAGAACAGCGGCACCTGGAGCCGACCGGTCTCGGCGATCTCCTGCACGAGCGGCAGCGGTGCCTGGAGGCGCTTGGCCCACTCGAAGAGCTCTGCCGGGTCGGCCTGGGTGATCTTGCGCATGTCGCCGATGATGCTGCGGAGGTGGCGAACGGCTTCGACGACGTTGCCCGTCCCGGCCTCGCCCTTCGAACGGATCATCGCCGCGCCCTCGGAGATCCGCCGCAACGCCTCTCCGAGGTTCGTCGCGCCGCACACGAACGGCACGTCGAACGCGAACTTGTCGATGTGGTGGGTCTCGTCGGCCGGGGTGAGCACCTCGGACTCGTCGACGAAGTCGACGCCGAGGGCCTGCAGGATCTGCGCTTCCACGAAGTGACCGATCCGGGCCTTGGCCATCACCGGAATCGACACGGCAGCCTGAATTCCCTCGATCATCTCGGGGTCGCTCATCCGCGCGACGCCGCCGTCACGACGGATGTCGGCAGGAACCCGCTCGAGCGCCATCACCGCGACCGCACCGGCATCCTCGGCGATCTTGGCCTGCTCGGGCGTGACGACGTCCATGATCACGCCGCCCTTCATCATCTCGGCGAGTCCACGCTTGACGGGAAAGGTTCCGGTGCTGCCAGTCATCTCGTCATCGTACTTTCGTTGCGGACATTCTGCTGCGGCCGGCTCACGGAGACGGCGGTGCCGGAGCCAGCACCTCGACCGCTCCCGTGGCCACGTCGGCGACGTCGGCCAACTCGATCCACGTGTTTCCGGGGGCGAACCGGATCGGCTCGCCATCGGGGCCTACGTACTCGATCGGGAACGTCGTGAGCAGGCGTTGCCACGTCCCCACGATGAGCTCACCACCGGAGAAGAAGTAGGCCGGGCCGGTACCTAGCGTCTGGGCCTCGGGACTGCGCCGGTCGGCGCTGCTCGGCCGGTACTCCACCCCGAGCACGATGACATTGGTCGCACGGATCCGACCGAAGAGCTTGTCGTCGTGAGCAGCACCACGCTGCGATCGGTCGAACTTCTCGAACTCCGGATTCCACGTCCACTCGATGCGCTCGCCTCCGACGCGCACCTTCACACCCCCGGACGGTTCGCCTCCGAACTCGTCGTCCGTCTCGAGGTACTCGAGCTGCGGCGACGGAGGGCCGGGGTGACCAGCGGGAGTCTGGGACCAGATGGTGTCGGTCGAGTTGTACAGGTTGTGCGGCGCTCCACCCGGCCCGCGGAAATAGCCGCTCGCATTGCTCGGACCCATGTTCACGAGTTGCGACTCGTTGATCGCCCTCGTGACGTTCGCGTTGCCGCCACTCCACACGAACAGCGGGGAGTTGAACGATGTGAACAGGGCGATGTCCTGGGTCCGGCCGGAGCGGATGGGACCGATCGGATCGGAGCTCTGCGAGTGGAACACTGCGGCGAACCGTGTCGTGCGGCCCTCGACGATCTCCTCGAACACGATGTCGGCCACTGCGAGCCCGCTGTGGTTGGGCACAGCGGCGCCGTTGTTGTCGATCTTCGCGACCAGCGCGGCGCGTTGGATGATCTGATCTGCGCTGTCGAGCGGTTCACCGGTGAGCGGTTGTCGAATCGTCACCGGCACGGTGGTGGTCGTGGTGGTCGACGAGGTGGTCGTCGTGGGCTTGACGGTGGTCGTGGTCGATGACGTCGACGGCGCTGTCGAGTCGGCGGAGTCGTCGCCACCGCCACCGCACGCCGCAGCAATCAGGGCGAGGGCCGTGAGGCCCGCGAGGGTACGGGTCAGTTTCATCAGAGTTCTCTCAGCAGTGCGATACGTTCGTCGAGCGGGGGGTGGGTGTCGAACATGCGGTGGATACCGCCCAGCTTGCCGTCGTCGCCGACGCCACTCATGGGCTGTTCGATCCACAAGTGTGCCGTAGCCGTGGACGCCGAATGCGTCACCGTCGTGTCTTGCTTGAGCTTCTCGAGCGCCGAGATCAGACCCGGCGGATACCGGGTGAGCTGACAGGCACTGACATCGGCCAAGGTCTCACGGCGGCGCGAGATCGTCGCCTGCATGATCTTGGCGACGATCGGCGCGACGAGCAGCAGGGCGATGCCGATGTACGCCAGCGGGTTGTTCCCGTCCGCCTGATCGCCGCGCCGGGCGACGCGGCCCCCGTTCCACCACATGGTCCGGATCGCGAGGTCGGCCATCAGCGCGACCGCTCCGACCATGACGACGGCCAGGGTCGACACGAGGATGTCGTAGTTCCGGATGTGACTCAGTTCGTGGGCGACGACCCCTTCGAGTTCGACCCGGTTCATCTTCTCGAGCAGACCGGTGGTGACCGCGATCGCCGCATGGTTCGGGTTGCGACCGGTCGCGAACGCGTTCGGAGCGGGGTCATCGATGATGTAGACGCCCGGCTTCGGAAGCCCCCCGGCGATGCACAGCCCCTCGACGAGGTTGTGAAGTCGCTGGTACTGCTCGGGCGGCGCCGGGCGAGCGCGGCTGACTGCCAGGGCGATCTTGTCGGCACGCCAGTAGGAGGTGAACGCGACGACGCCGCTGAACACCAGGGCGATCAACGTGAACATGATCCCGTTTCCGACGATGGCGCCGATCGCCGCGCCGACGAGCGCGACGAAGCCGACGAAGCCGACGACGAGCAGCACGCTGCGCCGTTTGTTCGATCTGATCAGTTCGAACATCGGGATCGATCAGAACTCGACCGTCGGGACGACGCGTGCGGCTTCCTCGGCCTCGAAGTACTCCTTCGGCTCGAAGTTGAACACCTTCGCGATGAGCACCGTCGGGAACGACTCGAGCTTGTTGTCGTAGGTGAGCACACTGTCGTTGTAGAACTGCCGGGCGTACGCGACGCGTCCCTCGGTTGCCGTCAGTTCCTCTTGCAGGGCGAGGAAGTTCTGATTCGCCTTCAGGTCCGGGTAGGCCTCGCTGAGGGCGAACAACTGGCGGAGTGCGCCCGACAGCACGTTGTTGGCCTCCGCCTGGGCGGGCGGCGTCTGCGGTGCGGAGATGGCGGAGTTGCGGGCGGCGACGACCGCCTCGAGCGTCTCTCGCTCGTGCGCCGCATACCCCTTGACGGTCTCGACGAGGTTCGGGATGAGGTCGATCCGACGCTTGAGTTGGACATCGATCTGGGACCAGGCGTTCTCCACCTGGTTCCTCGATCGGACCAGGCCGTTGTACGCGACGATCAGGTACCCCACCACGATCACCACGATCACGATCACGATGATGAGAGGAATCATTGCGGCGAGTCTACGGCGGTCCGTTCCGTCAACCGGAGGATGGCAGGATGGATTGGTAGATCTCGAGATACCGATCGGTCAGCGAGGTCATCGCGAACCCCTCGGCGCGGAGGTTGCCGGCCTGTCGCAGCCTCGCCGAGAGCGCCTCGTCACCTGTCACGCTCCGCAGCGCGTCGCCGAGCGCGTCGGCATCGCCCGGCTCGACGAGCAGTGCGTCGACATCGTGCGTCGCGACGTTGCGGTACCCGTCGAGCGAACTGGCCACCACCGTCGTGCCGGCCGCCATCGCCTCGATCAGCACGACCCCGAAGGATTCGCCTCGCAACGAGGGAGCACAGAACACGTCAGCGGCGCGAAGCCGAGCGAACTTCTCGTCGTCGGAGACCCTGCCCAGCCAGTGGAATCGTCCGTCCTCCCTCGTCGCTGCGGTCAGTTCGGCCGTGTCCGGGCCATCGCTGCCGACCCAGACGTCGACGTCGAGATCGGACTGGACCACGGCGTCGACGAGGATTCGGAGACCTTTGCGCTCCTCGTGGCGACCGCAGAAGAACACGATCGACCGACCGGGTGCGCCGCGATGTTCGCGCGGCCAGGGATCCACCGAGCGGATCTCGTCGAGTTCGACGCCGTTGAACAGCACCTCGTACTCCCCACCGAGATGACTCCGCACCAGCGTCAGCGCATCCTTCGAGACCACCACCTTGTGATCGATCCGCCGGATGAGCCGCTTCAGTGCGGGCCCGAGAATCCGATAGCTCGCCGATGCCCCGGCCGCATGGAACGTGCCAACCGTCGGCGCCGAGTGCACCATCAAGGCCGTCGACGTCGGGCCTGGCGCCAAGGGTTCGTGCAGGTGGATCACGTCGAATTGCTCGTCGGCGAGGACCCGCAGCGTCCGCAGCGCGGCTGACGGATCCGGTGCGAGCGGAGCGATCGAACCGTTCGCGGACAGCGGCAGCGAGTCGCCGAGCGGCGCAACGAACGGTTCGGGTGGCGGCCCGTCGCACGGTCCGAGTACGCGCGCCTCGTGTCCGCGTCGTCGAAGCTCTCGCGCCATTCCCAGCGCCTGCGCCTGAACGCCTCCCGGCACCGTCAGGCTGTACGGACAGATGATGCCGATCCTCATGAGTCGCCGCGACTCACGCCACACCGAAGCGGCGGCGCAACTCGTCGGCTTCGAGCGGTCCGGACAACAGGTATCCCTGCCCGATGTCGCAGCCGAGCTGCTGGAGCGCACACAGTTGCGCCGGGCGTTCGATGCCCTCGGCCACCGAGATGACATCGAGGCCGGCGGTCAGCTGCAGGATCATCTTGGCCAGCGGCATCGTCCGAGGGTGCTCGTCGAGTTCGGCGACGAACTGACGGTCGATCTTGACGATGTCGACCGGAAACTGCTGCAGAAGCGACAGCGAGCAGGAGCCGGTTCCGAAGTCATCGAGTGCAATGCGTACACCAAGATCACGCAGGAGGGCAAGGTTGCCCGACCCCGATTCGACCTCCTCGAGGAGCGTCGACTCGGTGATCTCCAGCACGACCAGATGCGGATCGAGCTGATGGACCTCGAGCGAACGGTTGACCTGCTCGACGAAGTCCGGCGAACGGAGCTGGAGACCGGACACGTTCACACTGACCGGCTGCGGGCCGCTCCCCTGCCACTGCGATGCGGCCTTGATGCTCTGATCGACCACCCAGGTTCCGATCGGCAGGATGAGCCCCGCGCGCTCGGCGATCGGGATGAACTCCGACGGGGAGATCGAACCCCTGGTCGGGTGTTCCCATCTGAGCAACGATTCGGCGCCGACGACACGATGCGACCGGAGGTCCACCATTGGTTGGTAGACCAGGCGGAGCTGATCGAGTTCGATCGCCGAGCCGAGGTCGTTGCGGAACTCCAGATGCCGCGTCGCCGTCAGGCGCATCGCGGGATCGAAGATCTTGATCTGGCTCTTGCCGGCTCGTTTCGCCTCGTACATGGCGATGTCGGCGTCGCGCAGCAGCCCGGCCGTCGTCATCCCCGGCGTCGAGATCGCGACGCCGATGCTGGCAAGTACGGCGATCTCGTAGTCGGACACGGCCACCGGTTCCCGCAACACGTCGAGCAGCCCTTGGGCGACGTCCAACGCTCGATCGATTCCTCCTCGATCCTCGAGGAGCAGCGCGAACTCGTCACCACCGAGACGAGCTGGGGTGTCGCCGCTGCCCGCAACCTGTCGGATCCGGTCGGCGATCGATCGGAGCATCAGGTCGCCGACGGCATGACCGAGGGCGTCGTTGACCGACTTGAAGTCGTCCAGATCCACGAACAGCACGACGACCGGGTCGTCGGCCGGACGTGCGACGCGAAGCGCGTGGTCCATCCTGTCGAGGAACAACGCACGGTTCGCCAGTCCCGTCAGCTCGTCGTGGAACGCACGATGGCTGAGTTGCCGTTCGAGATCGCGCTGCTCGGTGACGTCTCGGAATGTGGCCACGAGACCGTCCACGGCATCGCCACCGAGCAGATTCGCGATCGTCGCCTCCATGCGGCGCCGTTGGCCGTCGACACGGACGAGACTGGCTTCGAACTTGACCATCTCGCCATACGGGAGCATCGAAGCCTTGCGGAGTTCGGTCGCTGCAGCATCACGATCGTCGCTCGCAACGAGGTCGACGAGCATCCTGCCGGTCCAGTCGGCCGCTCGGTGGCCGAGGGTGCTCGAGAGCCCGGGACTGGCGTAGTTCATCACCCCGCTGGCGTCGATGAGCAGCACCACGTCGCTGGAGTGCTCGACCATCGCGGCCAGGCGGTCCTGCCCCTTGCGCTCGGTCAGGGTCCGCACGGTCGCGACGAGGCGCCACATCCGGGTCAACGCCAGCACGACGACGACCACGGCGCACACCGCAGCAATGGTTCGTGTCGCTCTGGTGCCACTTCCGGTCGCACTCAGTGTCAGCAGCACGGTCAACGGTGTCAGCGCCGCCACGCTGAGCCAGATGACTCGACCGAAACCCAGCACCGGTTCTGCCTCGACCGCGCGGTTGCGGTGGGTCATCGTCGGCTCGAGCGCAGCTGCACCGATGATCAGCGGCGGCGCAATCGCCATCGCTGCGACGAATCCGCCCGCGCCCATCGACGCGTTCAGCTCCGCGATGCCGCGTGCCATGTCCGCAATCAGGAGGAGCCCGACACCGATCGCGAGCAGCACGGTCGAGGGGACGCGGAATCGGTTCTGCGCAGCGGTACGAAACGAGATCGCCAACGCAAGTGCCTCGATCAAGGGAACGAGGACTGCCCAGAGCCTGTCGCCGAACGCCAACCCCCGGTCAGCGAGGTACGGCTCGACGACGGCAAGCCACACGCCGAGTCCGACGGCGATCCCGACGATCGCCGTTTCGATCGGCCCCAACGCATCGTCGTCGGGTGACGAATCTCGTCCGAGCATCGCCAGTGCCACGACCAGCAGGATCGCCGCGACCAGGTGGAACGCGTCGCTCGCTGACGGAAAGGTGTCCGAGTCAGCGAAGTACAGGCGCGCCCACACGAGCTGCGCAACGGCGAGCAGGCCCAACGACATCGCCACGAGTGCCCACGCCAACACGCGTCGCGGCTGGTGAACGGCGATTCCGACACAGACGGCTCCCGCGCCGATCGCCGGCGCAACGACTCGAAGAGCTTCGACGGCGACGTTCGGCGGCAGCACGAAGTAGACCGCTGTGAGCGCGGCCGAGAGCGCGACGAGGAGACGTGCGCGTGCCGCCGTCGGATATGTGTCCGCCATGTCGATGCTGTCTCTTCGGCAGAAGGCTCAGGCGACTTGATCGACGTGCCCGCCACCGTGAGAACGTGACCGGCACCCCACGCTTCGGCGACCGCGACGATCAGTCGTCACGGCCCCCTCCGGCCCGGACGTACTCGTGCAGCGAGGCACACGCAAGGCCGATCGCTTCTTGCCGCGTACGGCGTCCACCGGCTCGAACGTGGCGAGCCAACTCATCCGCGTCGAACTCCGTCTCGAGCACCTCGTACAGCGCCCCGAGGTCGTCGACGACGAACACGGGCTGGCCGATGTTCGACCGTTCGTACATTGCCGCTGCCGCCCCGGCGAGGACGGCAGCGGTTGTGCGGTCGGTGAGGATCCAGGCCGCGAACTGCCACGCCCAGACGTCGGCATCCTCGGACCAGTGGACCCCGGTCTCCGTCAGCGCTTCGACCAGGTGCAGCGCGGCGACGCGCGGGTTTCCGAGGTCACGTTCGGCGACACCGAGAAAGATGTCGGTCTCCACGACGCCGGGCGCGATGGTCAGCTCGACGAAACGCTCACGAGCCTCGATCAGAAACGGCCTCGCGGCATCCGCGTGACCCGACTCGACCAGGCACCGACCGAGCCCTCCCATCGACACCGCGATCGAGTGTGCATGATCGACGCGGCGCGCCTCGTCGAGCGCCTCGCGGTAGAAGTGCTCCGCCTCGGCGTGTCGGCCCTGCTTGTTCAGGCCCGCTGCCAACGTGCCCAGTGCGAGGCTCACCGCATAGGTTCCCGACACCCGGAGTTCGTCGATCGCTTGGGCGAGGGCACGCTCGCCGTCGTCGAACCGCCCCTCTTCGAAGTACCAGTCCCCCAGGTTGTTCAGCGCAGCACCCAGGCGTTCGGGATCACCCATCCTCCGACGGATCTCCACCTCTCGCTCCAACGAACCGATCGCCCGATCGGCATGGCCCGTGACGCCGAGCAAGCTGCCAGAGGAGTGCAGTGCATCGGCGAGGACGTGATCGTCGAGTTCCGGTTCGAGCGCGAACAGATCCTCACACCACCGCAATCCTTCGCGGTGCTGGCCGGTCGAGTACCACAGGAAGCCGAGGCCACCGACGAGCCGACCCGCCGTCACGAGACACCTCGCGCCGATCGCGTAGCCCAGTGACGCCCTGAATTCGGCGACGTCCTGCTCGAACCGTTGCAGCGCGCCCCCCAGGTCGCCGGAGCGTTGCTGACGCTTCAGCTGCTCTGCGAGGTCTGCGTAGTGCTCCGCATGTCGCCGGTCCATCTCATCGCGCCCTCCGGCTTGATCGAGTTGGCGTCGGGCGTACTCGCGAAGTGTTTCCAGCAGCAGGTACCTGGTGGTGCCGTCAGGTGCGGAGTCGGTGGCCACCATCGACTTGTCGACGAGTGCCAGCACCAGATCGGTGACCTCGAACTCGTGGATCCCCGTGCCAGAGCAGACGTACTCGGCATCGCTCAGCGAGAAGGCGGCAGCAAAGACACCCAGTCGACCGAAGAGCAGCTGTTCGTCGCTTCCCAGAAGGTCGTAACTCCACTCGATCGTGCTCAGCAGAGTCCGTTGGCGTCCTTCGGCGTTTCGTTCGGCTGTGGTGAGCAGAGCGAAACGCTCGCTCAGCCGATCGAGAATCTGCCCGGGCGAGAGTGAGCGCGTACGCGCCGCTGCGAGTTCCAGCGCGAGGGGTATCCCGTCGAGCCGTCGACAGATACTGACGACCGCTGCCACGTTGTCGAGCGTCACGGCGAACCCGGATGACGCCAGCTGGGAACGTTCGGTGAACAGGCGGACCGAGTCGTGCCGATGCGCTTCCTCGACGGTGGCGTTCTCGCCGGGCAACGACAGCGAAGGCACCCGGTACAACGCTTCACCGGCCACACCGAGCCGCTCTCGGCTCGTCGCCAGCACGTGAAGATTCGGGCACCTCGTGAGCACGTCTCGACAGAGATCAGCTGCGGCGCTGATGATCTGCTCGCAGTTGTCGAGGACCAACAGGACCGTCTGGTCGCCGAGATACTCCGTCAACGAACGAATCAGTGGCACGTCCGCGACCCTGGTCACGGCGAAACGCTGTGCGATCTCCTCGACGAGTACCTCGGCGTCGTGCACCGTGCCGAGCTCGGCCACGCGAAGGCCGTCGGGGAAGTCACCGAGGAGTTCCTCGGCGACGCGCATCGCCAGCCGCGTCTTACCAGCCCCGCCCGCCCCGGACAGCGTGACCAGACGATGCTGGTGGACGAGCGCCACCACGTCTCGCAGCTCGCTGGTCCGCCCGATGAAGCTCGTGAGCTGCGTCGGGAGGTGATCGTCGGGGCCCTCGACGGTCCGAAGGCGACGAAACCGGCGTTCGAGTGCCGGGTGGCAGATCTGATGAATTCGCTCCGGCTCCGTGAGCCCCCGCAGGCGGTGGGTTCCGAGGTCGACGAGCTCGACGTCTGGCGGCAGGCGCCCCTCGATCAGGTCGACGGTCGTCTGCGACAGCACGAGTTGGCCGCCGTGGGCGCTCGCCGACAACCGCGCCCCGCGGTTGACGGTCGCACCGAAGAAGTCGCCGTTGCGGACGGTCGCAGCACCGGTGTGCACCCCCATACGCACCTTCAGGTCGAGTCCCGCAGCAGGCTCGAGAAAGGCCAGTTGCATCTCGAGCGCCGCTTCGACGGCGTCGGCAGCCGATTGGAATGCCACTGCGAAACTGTCACCAGCGGTGGCGAACACATAGCCGTGGTGTCTCTCGATGATCGAGTTCATCCGCCGATCGTGCTCAGCGAGGGAGTCCGTCATCGCCTCGGGAACCCGATCCCACAGCGCGGTGGAGCCCTCGATGTCGGTGAACAGGAACGTGATGTCGCCCGTCGGAATGAGAGGTGGTTCTTTCATCGCACTTGCCACCATCCTTCCATGTCTGCAGTGCCGTCATCCGAAGGCACGATCGATTGGTGGCGTTCAGCCGAATGACGCAACGATGCTCCAATCCGATGCGACAGCCGGCGTCGGCCGCGTTCGGTTCGCCATCGCGTCTCGACCCTTCGTCATCGTCGCCGCCGGGGTCCCGAGCGCCTGACGTATGGCCCCTACCTGGACTTTTCCTCGTATCCGGGGTCGCTCGGCCAGTTCGGCTGGAACATGTGCCACTGCGACGGGGCCCGCCTGATCAGCAGTTCGAGTTCGCCTGCCAACAGTTGGGTGATCCGCTGTACGTCATCGCGCAGGCGCTCACCCACCCGCTCGACGCGCAGCGGTGGCCGCACCCACGCGAAGTGACCGTCGACCCGGCCGGTGAAGTAGACCGCCGTCGGCAGGATCGGTGCTCCCGTTCGCAAGGCCAGCGTGGCCGGACCTGCCGGCATGGTGGTCCTCTCGCCGAAGAACTCGACCTCGGGCCCACCGCCCTGAAGATCACGGTCGGCGAGCAGACACACGACGTGGTTGTCCTTGAGCGCTCGCATCACCGTGGTGCCGGCACCGGGGCCGAGCGGGACCACGTTCATGCCGAGCGCCGAGCGCAGATCGACGAACCACTCGAACAACTCCGGCGGATCGATCTGCTCGACCACGACCGTGATCTGATGGCCCTGCTCGGCGATCCACCGTCCCGCCCACTCCCAGCCGCCCAGATGCGGCAGCACCAGGATCACGCCGCTGCCGCGCTCGAGCCCGTTGACGATGTTCTCGTACCCGTCGACATCGAAACCTCGCTCGACGGTCGCCGCTGAGAGATTCGGCAGCCGGAAGCTCTCGAGCCAGTAGTGCGCGTACGAGTCGAAGGCTTCCTGGACCGCCCGACGCAGACGCAGGCCACTCAGCGACGGATCGACGCGCTGGAGGTGCCGGCCGATCGTGGCGCGGCGTTCGCGGCTGGCGAAGCTCGCCCCGAATCCGAAGGGGGTCGTCAGCCCGGCGGCAACTCGGGCCGGCATGAACTGGGCCG
>JBGSII010000312.1:0-16284 GCA_041742555.1 Ilumatobacteraceae bacterium | reverse complement strand
TCGACCTCGGTGGCCACGGCTTCGCACGCGTCGAGCTTGCGACTGGCGATCAGGACGTCGGCGCCGCGTTCGGCGAACGCCAGCGCCATCTCACGTCCGAGCCCGCGCGATCCACCTGTGATGACGGCGACTCGGCCGCTGAGGTCGAACAGATCCATCCGACGAGTGTGTCAGAGCCGGCTCACTCGGACGAGGGCGAACGGAGGGCATCGAGGGCGTCGAGGACGAGGCGGAGCCCGAACTCGAATTCGTCGCCGTAGCTGTAGTCCGGCCGCAGGACGAACTCGGATGCCAACTCGGCCAGGTGCGGATACGTGTCGGCCACCGACGGCGGGAGCATCGTGTCGATCATGTCGCCCAGGTCGTCGCCGTCCTCGAACGGCAGGCTGATCTCCTGCAGGACGAAGCCGTAGATGTAGCTGTCCATCAGCGCGAAGGCGTGGGCGGTCATCTCCACGCTGAACCCGCTGCGCCGGCAGCAGCCGATGACGGCATCGTGGTGACGCAACGTGGCCGGTCCCGGTGATGAGCGCGACTCCATCAGGCCGACCGCCCACCGGTGTCGGGTGAGGGCAGCTCGAACCGATGTCGCCCGCGCCGTCATCGCCTGCACCCACCCGTCACCGTCGTCGGGGAGTGCGATCTCGGCGAACACGAGGTCGACCATGCCGTCGAGGATGTCGCTCTTGTTGGCGATGTGGTGATAGAGCGACATCGCCTCCACCCCGAGCGTCTGCGCGAGCCGCCGCATGGTCACGGCATCGATCCCCTCTGCGTCGGCCAGTTCGACCGCGGCGCGCAGCGCCCGGTCGCGGCTGAGCGGCATACGCGGTCGCTTCGTCGTCGTGTCGGGTGTCTTCGTCATGTGTGGTTGCGAAACGTACAGCGTATGTCTAGGATCATGCACCTGTCTTACAGTGTAAGGCAGCGGCCCGCAGCCCTGGCAACCCGAGGAACGAAACCATGACCACCACGACCGACATCGCCGAGCGCACCACGATGGTGGCCATCGTCCAGCACCGGTACGGCACCGCCGACGAACTGGTCCTCGGTGAGTGCCCGATGCCCGTCATCGCGGCCGACGAAGTGCTCGTCGAGGTGCACGCCGCCGGGCTCGACCGTGGCACGCAGCACCTGATGTCAGGCGAGCCGTACGCCGCGCGACTCGTCTTCGGGCTGCGCCGCCCGAAGAACCCCGTCCCCGGACTCGACCTCGCCGGACGTGTGATGGCAGTTGGCGACGAGGTGACACGGTTCCGCGTCGGCGATGACGTGTTCGGGATCGGGAAGGGATCGTTCGCCCAGTTCGCCGCCGCAAAGGAGAGCAAGCTCGCATCGATGCCCGCCAACCTGCGCGACGACCAGGCTGCCGCCGTCGCGGTGTCGGGGCTGACAGCGATCCAGGCGGTCTGCGACGTCGGCCGCGTCGAGGCGGGCCAACAGGTGCTGGTGATCGGAGCCTCCGGCGGTGTCGGCAGTTATGCGGTCCAGATCGCCAAGGCCATGGGCGCCACGGTGACGGGTGTGTGCAGCTCGGCCAAGGCCGACCTCGTCCGCTCGCTCGGTGCCGACCACGTGATCGACTACCTGCACGACGACATCACCGCCGGTGACGCGCGCTATGACCTCATCGTCGACATGGTCAGCACGTCGTCGCTCGGGCAGCTGCGCTCGATGCTGTCGCACCACGGCACACTCGTGGTCGTCGGGGCCGAGGACATGGGGAAACTGTTGGGAATCGGTCGTCAGTTGCGGGCGGTTGCCCTGTCGCCCTTCGTCGGTGAGCGGCTCACGATGCTGGTGTCGAAGGAGCACTTCTCTGGCTTGGAACGCCTGCGAGAGCTGATCGAACGCGGCGAGGTGACGCCTGTGGTCGAGCAGACGTTCGCCCTCGCCGACGCGCCCGAAGCGATGCGTCAGCTCGAAACTGGCACCGTGCGGGGCAAGCTGGTCGTCATCCCACCGCCGGTTTCGTCAACCTGAACCCGTTTGCGTGACAGTTCTGCTGGGACGGGCCAGCCGGAACGTCACGCAAACCTGAGTGGGATCGGCGGAGTTCACAACGCCAGGGCTGCACGACGTCCCTCCAGCACGGCTTCGAGGATCGTTCTGGGGGCGACCGCATCGCCGATCTGCATGGCCCCGTCGAGCGGCTCGGTGGGGATGCGGAATCCACAATCGACAACGGCCGCGCACGCAATGGTGCGTCGCTGGCCGGTGTAGCGGTCCTCGACTTCGACTTCCAGTGCGTCATCGACAGGTCGAACGGCCCGCAACAAGGTCCGCCGCTCGATCGTCACGCCCTGCTGCGCAAGGCGAGTGTTCGCCGGCGCCAGGTCGCCGGTGCGGGCGAGTTCGTTGCCGGCGATGTTGTCCTGGGTGATGATGACCGCTCGCCCGCCCAGCTCCTCGGCGAGCGCCACGGCGATCGGCCCGCCGATCGGATCGAACAGCACGACCGGACCGTCGTCCGGAAGCGCTGCAACGCCTCGGCGAACGTCGGCGATGTCCAAGACCGTGGCGCCGACAGCGAGCTCGTACGGCCGCGTTCCCGGCTGTGATCCGGTCGCTTGCACGACGACTGCGTGCGTCTCGGCATGCCACGATTCGGTGGACAGAGCGATCTCTGTTCCCAGGCGGGCGTGCTCGCGCTCCCACCACTCGACCAATGCCTCGTTCGGCCCCGCCACCCTGGCCATTCCGCCGACGTGATCGGAACGTTCGACGATGCGCACCCGATGCCCGCGAGCGGCTGCAACCCTCGCGGCTTCCAGCCCCGCAGGTCCGGCGCCGACCACGACGACGTCACGCGGGTGCGCAGCGGGTACGTACCAATCGGGGTCCTCGGTTTCGCGGCCGCTGCTCGGTTCGCCGATGCACGTCACGATCGGGTTGCGGGCATCTCGCACCTGGCAGGTCTGGTTGCACCGTGTGCACGGCCGGATCCGGTCGGGTTCGCCTCGCATGAGCTTGGCGACGAGATCGGGGTCGGCGATCTGCGCTCGTGTCATCTCGACGGCATCACATTTCGCGGAGTCGTCGTACCCTCCGAGCGCCCATTCGGCCTGGCCGATCTCGACGATCGACCCCTGCAGGATCACCGGCAGGTCGGGCGATGTCGAGTGAACCGCCTCACGCACGGTCCGGCACAGGTCGATGTTGAATCCGGTCGGCTCGTGGAAGTCGGGACGGGTCTTCTCGACGGTGTAGATCGACCCGCGAGTCACGACGAGGTAGTCGAGCCCGAGGCTCACCAGCGTCATCGCGATTTCGGGTGCCATCTCGGGGGTGATTCCGGCCCATGGAGCGAGCTCGTCGCACGACAGGCGCAGCCCGACGATTCGGTCGCCGGCACTGGTGCGGGTCGCCTCGATCACCTGTCGGGCGAACAGCATTCGGTCCTGGCCCCAGGCGTCATCGCGCTGGTTCGTGAGCCCGGAGAGGAACTGGCGTACCAGGCTGTGCTGGCCGGCGTTGATCTCGACACCGTCGACGTCGGACTCGACGGCCAGCTTGGTTGCTGCGGCGAATCCGTCGACCACCGCCGCGATGTCGTCGCCTTCCATCCACTTGGGCACCTCGCGTGAGTTGACCTCGGGCACCCTGGACGGCGCCCACAGGGGCGCCTGGCTGTACGCCGACGACCCCTGGCCACCAGCGTGGTCGAGCGACGCGATGACCAGCGATCCGTGCGGCCGGCAGGCCGCGACGATCGCTTTCCAGCCCGATGAGCAGCGCTCAGCGAGCGGTGCGCGCTCGTAGGGCCAGTCGGACGGGTGGACCGATGCGCCCTCGACGACGATCGTGCCACACCCGCCCTCGGCCCGACGCTCGTAGTAGGCGACCAGACGGTCCGTGATGGAACGGTCGTCGGCAGCGAGGTTGGTGACGTGCGGCCCGAACATGACGCGGTTCGGGGCAGTGCGGGATCCCAGCGTGACCGGCGACAGCAGCTGCATCAGGAGTTCAATTCTGGCCGATGGTGTGCTCTTCGCGCCGAATCAGTCGCTTGATGTTCGAGGTGTGCTTGAGCAGGATCAGCGCGCACACACCGGCGACGGCCATGAGCTCCCACCGGGGTTGATCCATCACGATGATGCCGATCGGCACCATGGCGACAGCGATGACCGAGCCCAACGCGGCCTTCCCGGTGATCTTCGTGACGACCCACCACAGGCCCACCGCGAGCGGCGCGAGGATCGGTTGGACGACGAGCAGCACGCCCGAGCCGGCGGCCACACCTTTGCCGCCCTTGAAGTTGCGGAACACCGGGTACATGTGCCCGACGATCGCTGCGGCCCCACACAAGTAGGCCATCGGTCGGCCACCCAACGCCAGCCCGAGGCCCGCGGCGAGCGCCCCCTTGCCTGCGTCGAGCACGTAGACCCACACTCCCTTGCGCCAACCGAGGGCGCGGGTGACGTTGGACGCTCCCGGGTTTCCGGAGCCGAACGTCGAGATGTCGACGCCGTTCGCGCGCGCGATCAGGATCGCGGACGGAAACGTTCCGAGGAGGTAGGCGATGGGCACCAGGAACACCACGAGGAGCGATCCTTGCACGATCCGCAGGGAAATCCGCCGACCTTCGGCGATGCCGCGTTGCTAGGTTCTACGGTCCCCATGGCGGCGACCCTGTTCCCTGATCTCGATGCAGAGCGTGCTCGGCTCGCTTTTGCGCGGGCCTCGCGGGATCGGATGATCGATCGCCTGCAGTCGGTCGATCCCGAGAGCACGGCCGACGCGATCACCAAGGAGTACATCGAGGTCACCGTCGCCGACGCGCTCGAGGACCTGCGCAGTCCGGGCGCCGGCGACTTCTTCGGCCGGATCGACGAGTGGTACATCGGCCGCCGCCACATCGAGGACGACAATCACGATCCGGTCGTCGTCGACTGGCGCGCACCGATCGCCGCGCCGTTCTACCGCGCGACGTCCGTCGACCCGTTGGGTGTGGCGTTCCGCAGGCGGTTCACGCTCGACGACGGTGAGCTGATCGCGTATCTCGACGAGCACCTCGACGACCCGGACGAGGGCGAGGTCGCCGGCGGGATCCCTGACCCGGTGCTCGCCGAGATCGGCGCCGAGCGATCGGGCGAAATGCGCGAGATCGTGTCGACGATCCAAGCCGAGCAGGACGTCGTGATCCGCTCGCCGATCGACCAGGTCCTCGTCGTCCAGGGCGGGCCGGGGACGGGCAAGACTGCAGTCGCGCTCCACCGGGCGGCCTACCTCCTGTTCGAGCATCGGGCGCGGCTTGCTCGCGACGGCGTGCTGGTCGTGGGTCCGAACCAGGCGTTCCTCGACTACATCGCCAACGTGCTGCCCTCATTGGGCGAACGCACCGTCCGCCAGGCGACCGTCGATGAACTGTGCATTCCCAGAGTCGAGGTCACTGGCGAGGACGATGTCGGCTCGGCACGTTGGAAGGGCGACGCGGCGCGGCTCGATGATCTCGTGGCGATCGCGCTGGCGGCGATCCGGCCGCCGGATGACGACATCCGGGTGCCGGTCGGTGCCCGGACGCACCTCATCGGTCGTGACCAGTTCGTCGAGTGGCTCGAGACGGCGAAATCCGGGACCAGCCCGCTGAACCAGCGGCGCGAACGAATGCGGTCGCTCGCTCAGCGAGAACTGCTCCGACGAACTGGGTCGGAGGACGCGTGGCGGCATGCCGCGCCACTCAAGGCGGCCATCAACAAGGCGTGGCCGACGCAGAAGGCGGTCCGTCTCGTCGATCGGTTGCTGCCTGCACCGTCGGGCAAGCGCCGGCGTTGGACCCGCGCCGACCAGATGCTCGTCGACGAGGCGAACTCGTTGCTCAACGGGTCGCCGTTCACGTACGGCCACGTGATCGTCGACGAGGCGCAGGACCACTCCGCGGTCGCGTTGCGGGTGATCGGCCGTCGCAGCCCCAGTGGCTCGATGACGCTGGTCGGTGACGTCGCGCAGTCGACGACGCCGGCCGGACAACAACGGTGGTCGAGTGTGTTCGGCCATCTCGGCGCGGATGGTGTTGCGGGCACGATCGCCGACCTCACCATCGGGTATCGAGTGCCCGAGCCGATCTTGACCGTCGCGAATCGGCTGTTGCCGTTCACCGGTGTCGAGTCCAACGCGAGCCGCAGCGTCCGCCGCAATGGCCAACCACCCACCTGGCACCTCGTCGCCCCCCGAGCCGGGGTCTCCGGGAACCAGGATCTCGCGGCGACGGTGGCCGAGGTCGCGACCGGCACGAAACGGCGCCGCAGGGTGAGTGGGGTCGTCGCACCTGCACGGTTGCACGAGGCCATCGCGTCGGCCCTTCTCGAGCACGGTTTGGTGAGCGTCGACCACGTCCACGAACTCGGCCCGAACGAATTGCCGGTGTTCGATCCCGAGCGCGTGAAGGGTCTCGAGTTCGACGGGGTGATCGTCGTCAACCCACACGAGATCCTGAGCGAAGGAGCACAAGAGGACATCACGGCTCGCGGTGCCCGCCTGCTGTACGTCGCGATGACGCGGGCGGTGCAGGAGCTGCACTTCGTCACCGATGCCGGGCGGCCCGCACTGCTTGCCGATTGATCGGCAGGCCGATCCAGCGCCTTCCGCTGCGGGAGGTGCCGGACGGCGGCGGTCGTGTCAGCGCCGGCTGATGGAGACCGGAACCCGCGTCGGTGACCCGACACGCACGGGTTTGGAGTGGTCCATCATCGGGCGGGGACGCTCGGCCGCACTCGCAGCCAACATCGCGGCTTCGCCGTGGCCACCCACACATTCGGGGTCAGGCCCGTCGAGCGGGATGCCGACGAAGAACTTCGCTGCCATGCATCCGCCCTGGCACGCGTCGTAGCTGCCGCACGAGGCGCACGCGCCGGCCGATTGCGGTTCGCGGAGTTCGGCGAACAACTCGCTGTGCTTCCACACCTGGGAGAACCCGCCGGCATCGCGCACCGATCCGGCCTTGAACTCGTCGTGGATCACGAACGGGCACGCGTAGACGTCGCCGATCGGGTCGATCAGGCACACGACGCGCCCGGCGCCGCACATGTTGAGCCCGGGGAGTGGTTCCTCGCCGAGCGCGTTGAGATGGAAGAACGAGTCGCCGGTGAGCACGTTCTCGCCGTGCGCGAGCAGCCATTCGTAGATCTGGCGTTGCTGCGGCTGCGTCGGGTGCAGGTCGTGCCACGAGTCGGCTCCTCGGCCTGACGGGCGCAGGCGGGTGATGCGCAGCTGTGCGCCGAACGAGTCGGCGAGCGCCTTGAACTCGTCGAGTTGGTCGACGTTGTGGCGGGTGACCACGACGGAGATCTTGAACTCGCCGAACCCGGCGTCGCGCAGGTGCTCCATCGCGCGGATCGCGGTGTCGTACGAACCCTCACCGCGCACGGCGTCGTTGGTGACGGCGTCGGTGCCGTCGAGGCTGATCTGGATGTCGAGGTAGTCCATCGCGGCCAAGCGCCGGGCCTTCTCGGAGTCGATGAACGCCCCGTTGGTCGAGAACTTGACGCCGATGCCGCGGCCGATCGAGTACTCGAGCAGCTCGAAGAAGTCGCGACGGATCATCGGTTCGCCGCCACCGATGTTGATGTAGAAGACCTGGAGGTCGTGCAGTTCGTCGAGCACGGCTTTCGCCTCGTCGGTGGACAGCTCACGAGGATCCCGACGACCTGACGACGACAGGCAGTGCACGCACTCGAGATTGCAGGCGTAGGTGAGCTCCCAGGTCAGACAGATGGGAGCGTCGAGGCCGCCCTTGAGCTGGTCAACGAGTTGCGACGGCGTGGCGCTCATGGAGCATCTCCGATTCGGTGAGGGCGCTGAGCGCACGCTCGAACGACGGCCAACGCGCCTCGTCGATCTCGCAGGCCGCCAGGGTGTCGGCCAAGGTCTCGTGTTCGGCCAACGCCTGCACGACACGAACGACGTCGGGGTGCTTGAGGAAGATCAGCTTGCGGTTGCCGTAGTGGTACGCGAGCGCACCGAACGGCTCGGGCCGCACTGCGACCTGAGCGTCGAGCTCCAGATGGCGGTCGAGCAGGGACACTCGCGCCGGGCGTCAGTAGACGCCGCACATCCCGTCGATCGAGATCTCCTCGACGAGCAGTTCGTCGTCGAGCAGGTCGGTCTCGGCGGTGATCGTGTCGTCGGTGTCAGCGACCATGGTGTCGTCCATCTCTTCGAGACTACCCGGCTGAACCTGCGCAGGCCATCCCACCGGCGCCCGGATGCATCCGCGGCTGCGATGAGCGAAAGGGCGCGCATACGGTCGCTTCGCTCATCGCAGATGGGGTTATCCGGCCTGCGATGAGCGAAAGGGCGCGTATACGGTCGCTTCGCTCATCGCAAGGAGGTGCGCGCTGCGGAAGTCGAACGCGGCCACAGCGCCGATCACGATGACCGCCGGCGAGCGGACCTCAGCGTCGGCCAGCGCGGCGAGCGTCCACCGGCCCACGACCTGGGCATCGGTTGTGGCCGACTCGATGGCAGCGACCGGCGTCGACGGGTCGAGACCGCCGCTGATGAGTTCCTCTGCGATGGTGCCGCGCTGGGACACCCCCATCAACACCACGATCGTCCCGCCGACCTTGGCGAGTGACCGCCAATCCACGTCGGGCTCGCCATGGCGTCGATGGCCCGTGACGACCGTGAACGCCGCCGACACCCCGCGGTGGGTGACCGGGACACCCGCTGCGGCCGGAGCAGCGACCGACGCAGAGATGCCGGGCACGACCTCGAACGGCACGCCCGCCTCCGCGAGCGCCTCGGCTTCCTCGCCGCCGCGTCCGAACACGAATGGGTCGCCACCCTTGAGCCGAACCACGCGTTTGCCCTGGCGTCCGAGTTCGACCAGCAGTGTGGAGATCATCTCCTGCGGTGTCGGGCGACCCGGGCGCTTGCCGACGTCGATTCGCTCTGCCGACTCCGGGATCAACGCCAACACGCCGTCGCCCACCAACGCGTCGTGGACGACGACCTCGGCGGTCTCGAGCAGCCGCGCTGCCTTGAGCGTGAGCAGTTCCGGATCGCCCGGTCCTGCCCCGACCAACGCCACACTCATCGCGCCCTCCTCGACGTTTGCGTGCAGATTCGGACGGCCCGTCCCATCGATATCGCAGCGCAAACGTGGGGTCTCACGCGGTGCTCCGGGGCCGGCGCGAGGAACTGGCGGCCGGAAGGAGCGCCTGGAGGTCGTCCCAATCCTGTGCGACGGCCCAGTCACCGAAGCTCCTGCCGTCGCCGCCTCGGGAAAACGCGTCGAGCACGGGGCGAAGAAGCTCGGGGACTTCGCTGAGAGGGACATCGGCGCGGAGGAGACGGGCGAGGCGGTCGCCGGCAGGAGAGCCGCCGACGAACACGTCGTAGTTCTTCTTCGTGCGCCCGACGATGCCGAGTTCAGCCGCGTACGGCCGGGAGCACCCGTTCGGGCAGCCGGTCATGTTCAAGCGCAGCGGCAGTCCCGTGTTGCCGGTGTCGGCCAGGACCTTCTCGAGCCGATCCACGACATCAGGCAGCACGCGCTCGGCCTCGCCCAGCGCCTTGGTGCACGTCGGAAGCGCCGGACACGCGATTGCGAGGTTGCGCGTGGGGCTCTGGTCGTCTGCGAGCGCTACGCCGTTCGCCCGCAGCACATTCTCGACGGCGATCCGGTCGGTCACGCCGAGCAACAGCAGGTCCTGCCGCGACGTCACGCGTAACTCACGCACCGTCGAGTCGGCCACCAGGCGCCGCAAGGCGAGCCGCAGACCGCCCGACACCTTCCCGGACGGCACGGGCAGCCCGAGTGCGCTCGATCCGGCGATGTCGTGCCAGCCGTGATGGGTGTGGACCTCCCAGTTCGGCAGCTCGACAGGCTTTGCCAGCGACAGTCCCGTGCGCTCCTCGATCTGTTCACGGAGCCAGGCGACACCGCGTGCCTCCAACAGGTACTTGAGTCGTGCTCGCGAGCGGTCCTCGCGGTTGCCGTGGTCGCGTTGCGTCGTGACGATCGCCTCCACCACGTCCACCACGTCCGTTGGGGGAACCCAGGCCACGGGTTGAGCGAGGAGCGGATACGTGTCGTCAGGGCGGCTGTGGCTCATGCCCATCCCACCACCGGCGAGCACCACGTACCCCGTCAGTTCGCCGCTCGTGCCCTCGGAGAGCGTCGGCACGAGCCCGACGTCGTTGGTGTAGATGTCGACACAGTTGTCGCCGGGCCAGGCGATGGCGATCTTGAACTTTCGCGGCAGGTACGCGGCGCCGTAGATCGGCTCGACGTCGTCGATCGGAGCGGACACGACGGGCCGGTCGGCGGACACGGCGCGCTCGCCGTCGACCCAGAGCTCCCAGTAGCTCTCCGTCTGTGGGCGAAACCGGGCCACGATCTCTGCAACCACTGGTTCGAGCACTGCTCGGCGCTCCGGATGGGGGAGCGGGCAGGCCATCACATTGCGCACGACGTCCCCGCACGCTCCGAGTGTGGTCAGCAACGAGGAGTTGATCCCGCCGACGAGCTCGCGCAGCTCGCCCTTGTGGACCACGTGGTACTGGACTCCCTGGCGGGTGGTGAGCCGCAGCTTGTTGTCGGCGAGTGCCGCCACCCGATCGAGAGCGAGCCATTGCTCGTTCGTGATCACGCCGCCCGGGACCGATGCCCGAACCATGCACGAGTAGTCGAGCGGGAGCTTGAGTTGGGTCCTCGCTCGGCGGACGTCGCGGTCGTCTTGTTGGTAGATCCCGTGGAACTTCAGCAGCAGTTCGGCGTCGTCGTCGAAGTCGTCGCGATCGTTGACGAGCTCCTCGCCGATGGTGCCCCCCAGGTAGTTGCTGGCGAGCTTGATCGACTCGGCGTCTGCGCTCACAGGTGCAGCCCGCATTCGGTCTTGTCGCTGTCGGCCCACCGACCGGAGCGTTGATCGTCGCCGTCGGCGACCGGCCTCGTGCACGGCCAGCAGCCGATCGAGGGGAACCCACGATCGGCGAGCGGATGATCGGGGATCCCGTACGCGGCGATGTAGGTGACGACGTGAGCGTCCGTCCAGCCGGCGAGCGGGTTGATCTTGACCACACCACGAAGGAGATCGTGGTGAACGAACGGAGCCGTGCGTCGGGCGTCGGAATCGCTCCGCCGGAGACCGCTGACCCAGGCCGAACGCCCCGCCAGCGCTCGTTGGAGCGGTTCGACCTTGCGCGCAGCGCAGCACGCATCGGTATCGGTCTGCCACATGTTGACGGCGACGCCGTCCGAGGGACGCACGACGCGGAGGTTGAGGTCGAAGCGCCTGTGCAGATCGTCGGCGAACCACTCGGTCTCCGCGAACAGGTACCCGGTGTCGAGGAGCGTGATCTCGACGCCTGGGATGGCCTCGCTCGCGACGTGGGCGAGGACGGCGTCGCCGAAACTCGCGGTCACGCAGAGGCCACCGCCGAATCGACGGTGTGCCCAGCGCAGCACGCGATGGGCGTCGACGACAGGGTCGTCGGTCTCCTCCGGGCGGTCGGTGAGGTCGGTCACAGGGGGTATTCAATCAATTCCGACCAAAGAGATCAACTTTGTAGGGAATTGACTTCGTACACTGCCGTCGATGGCCCTCGAATCGACATCGACGTTCGCCTATCCCGTGTTCCTCGATCTCCACGACGTCCCGGTGCTCGTCGTCGGCGGAGGTCCGATCGGCGCGCGAAAGGCCGAGGGACTCTCAGCGGCCGGCGCACGCGTTCGCCTCGTGGCAACGGACGTGAGCGAGCACGTCGACATCTCGAACATCGATGACCTGCGCGCTCGGCCGTTCGAGCCCGCCGATCTCGATGGCGTGAGGCTCGTGGTTGCAGCCACAGGTGTCGAAGACGTCGATGCCGCTGTCTCGGCGCAGGCGCGTTCCATGGGCATCTGGACCAACGCCGCCGACCAGCCGGTCGATTGCGAGTTCATCCTTCCGGCGATCGCTCGCCGCGGTCGTGTGACGGTCGCCGTCAGCACCGACGGTGCCAGCCCTGCGCTCGCCCGCGAACTCCGCAACGTGATCGACGCGTTCCTCACCGACGAGATCGGCGCGCTCGCCGAGGCACTGGCCGCAGAGCGAGCGGCAGTGCAGGCCGACGGTAGATCGACCGAGGATGTCGACTGGACCGAGCGAGTTCGTCGCGGCATCGCCGAGGCACTCGCCGGTCGTAGTGTCGGTCCGTGATCTCGGCTCGTCGGTCGCGACGTTCCCTGGCGGTGGTGGTCGTCGTCTGGACGCTCGCGGCTTGTACGTCGAGGTCCGACGTTGCGGTCAAGTCCGACGACATCGGCGGTGGTGGAGTGGCCAGCACCGCGGAGCCACAGCCCGTCGACGGCTCGACGCCCGTCACGGCGCCCGACCCGAACGGTCTGCCGCTGCTGGGCGAGCCGGACCCGGCGATCGTGATCGGAGAACTCGACAACGGCCTCCGCTACTTCATCCGAGACAACGACAATCCTGGCGGCCGCGTCGAGATGCGTCTGGCCGTCGACGCCGGGTCGGCCATGGAGGACGAAACGCAGGACGGTGGCGCTCACTTCCTCGAACACATGCTGTTCAATGGCACCGAGGAGTTCCCGGAGAACCAGCTGATCGCCGTGCTTCGAAGCTTCGGTGCATCGTTCGGCGCCGACGTCAACGCGTCCACGAGCTACGACGAGACCGTGTACCAGCTGACGATGCCGACCGAGGACCCTGCGATCGTTGGCACCGGGCTCGACGTGCTCGAGCAGTGGTTGTCGGCGGCCACCATCGATCAGGCGCAGGTCGAGGCCGAGCGCGGCGTCGTGCTCGACGAGTGGAGGGGGTCGGCAACGAGTTCGGACGGGAGGATCTTCGACGCCGTCGAGGAGCTGTTCCTGAGCGAGTCGCCATACGAGGGCAAGGCTCCGATCGGATCCGAGGATGCGATTGCTGCGATGGACTCCGAACCGTTGCGGGCGTTCTACGACGACTGGTACCGGCCCGACAACGCGGCGGTCGTCGTCGTCGGCGATGTCGACACCGAGACGATCGAGGACGGGATCGTGGAGCGGTTCGGGCCGATCGCGGCACGGGGGACATCGCCCGATCGACCGGAGCTCTCGTTCGATCCGTCCGAGCGACCAGAGGTTGCCATCCTCGCCGATCCCGACGTGGCGAAGGGATTCGCTCAGGTGACCCTGCCCGTCTTTGCGGTCCCTGGTGACTCGGTCGAGGCCGACTATCAGAACTCGATGCTCGACTCGATGGCCTTCGACATGATCGCCACACGGCTCGGCAACGACGCACTGCGCGGTGACGCCCCGTTCGACGATGCTCGGGTGGGTTCGAGTGGATTCGTGCGCCGTCTCGACGCGCCCGAGATCGTCGTGTCGGCCGATGGCGATGCGATCGAGGCATCGACGCAGGCGATCTTCGACGAGCACGAGCGCGTCCGCCGGTACGGGTTCTCGCAGGCCGAGGTCGACCGAGTGGTCGCCGCGTATCGCAGTTCGGCGCAGTCGGCGTTCGACGGGCGCGGCTCGCGCCAGGATGCCGACTTCGCGGATGAGTACGTCCGGCACGCACTCACCGGCGAACCGATCCCGACCGCGGAGGCGCAGTTCGAGTTCACCCAGGAGGTGCTCGATCGGGCGACGCCGGAGACGATTGCCTACCGCTTCGTGCAACGCCTCGCCACCGCTGGGCCACATGTTCTGGTCGTCGTGCCGGACGACGAGGCAGCAGCCGTGCCCGACGCGGCCGTGTTCGCCGCGCAGGCAACGTCGATGCGCGAGCGCGACATCGAGCCTCGACCCGACGACATCGGGATCGAAGGCGATCTCATGGTCGCTCCGGATCCGGTGGACGAGGTCGCGAGCGAGCCGCTGAGTGACAACGGGATGGATGACTTCGTCGATCCGACCGTGCTCGAGTTCGCCAACGGCGTGCGCGTTTCGCTGAACAACAGTCAGATCGTGGAGGGTCAGGTCGCGTTCGAGGCACGCAGCCCAGGCGGGCTCGCCGCGCTCGACGACGCAGACGTCGCGGCCGGCAGCGCTGCAGGCGCAGTCGTCGGCCAGAGCGGCATCGCCACGTTCGGACCGGTGGAGCTCGAGGACTTCCTCTCGGACAAGGACGTCCGCCTCCGAGCAGGGATCGAGGTGTTCACCGAGGGGTTCGTGGGCGGCGCTGCGACGAGCGACCTCGAGACGCTGTTCCAGCTGGTGCACCTCTCGATGACGCAACCTCGTGTCGATGAGATCATTCTCGAGCAGTACCTCGACGAGGAGTTGGCGATCGCATCAGATCCGTCGATCGATCCCGGCTACGCCGAGTTCAAAGCGCTGCTGGAGGCGCGCTACGACGACCCGCGGTACCTGCTGCCGACGGTCGACTCGCTCAACTCGGTCACCGCGGGGGACATCGATCGTGTGTACCGCGACCGCTTCGGTGACGCGTCCGACTTCTCGTTCGCGTTCAGCGGCGACTTCGACCCGGCCGAAGTGACCGAACTCTCCAGGCGCTACCTGGGCACGTTGCCCGCGACGGGACGGGTCGAGGAGGTCGATTACGTGGAACCGGACCCACCTGCCGGCATCGTTGTCGACCAGGTCGCTGGGGGAGAAGGCGAGCAGGCGTCGGTGGCGCTGCTCTACACGGCACCCGGATCACCCGAACGCCGCGACGACATCGTCGCGGCGATGCTGCAGGAAGTGATCACCGCCCGATTCACCGACGTCGTGCGAGAGGAGATGGGCGACTCGTACTCGCCGTTCGCGGTCGTACAGATCTCCGATGGGCCCATGCCGAACGCCGAGACGTACATCTCGAACACCACGGCGCCGGAGTTGCTCGACGGGGTTCTCGCCGCCGTCACCGCGCAACTCGACGACCTGCGGGAGGTCGGTCCGACCGCCGTCGAGTTCGAAGCGGTGACGGAGACGCTGCGTCAGCAACTCGACCTGTTCAGCAACGAGCAGGTCAACGACGAGGCGCTGTCCGTGTTGACCGATCCGGCCGGCAACGCAGACTTCGACGAATTCCTCGACCAGGCGCGGTGGATCGATGACATCACTGCAGCCGACCTGCGCGACGCCGCGGCTCGTTGGCTCCCGAGCACCCGGTACATCGAGGTCCGCGTCCTGCCTCGGTGATGCCGATCCGCTCGGACCTGTCAGCGCATGTTGGCGGGGGTGACGTTGCGCTGGCTGACCTCGACCAGCTCGCCCCCACGCACCTCGTAGCTCACGACGTGGTCGACGGAGTGCTGCCCGCCCCGAGCCCTGCCGGTCACGACATCGAGTTCGGTGCCATCGACCAACGGTACGAGCGCGATCGCCCTGAACCCGTCGTCGGTCCCCGGTGACGACCGCTTGTCCTCGCGGAGCAGGAGCCCGGAGTCCCACACCCAGACATCGTCGACGCTCACGAACCGACAGCGGTGGCTGGTCTTCGACTTCGACACCATCCCGCCCGGGCACACGATGACCTGGCCTTCGACCCATGGCGACACTCCGAGCCCGTCGCGACCGAACCCCGACTCGAACGCCGAGGTGATGATCGCGTCGTGGTCGCCGCTGCCGATCGCCCGCTCGATCTGCACTTGTCGAACCACCTCGGCGAGGTTGTGCAGCTCGTCGTCGGACAGCACTCGGACCTGTTCCACGACTGATTCGGGAGTGGCGCCAAGGTCGGACATCGCCCCAGTGTGTCCGATGCCTGCCTCTGTCGACACCTGACCTACTGTTCGTTTCATGCAGACACGAGCAGCAGTACTTCGCGAGATCGGCCAGGAGTGGAGCGTCGAGGACATCGAGCTCGATCCGCCGAAGGCCGGCGAGGTCCTCGTCCAGATGAAGGCGTCCGGGATGTGCCACTCCGACGAGCACCTCGTCACCGGCGATCTGGCCGGCGCCACCTCTCCCATGCCGTTGATCGGGGGCCACGAAGGCGCAGGCATCGTGATGGAGGTCGGCCCCAATGTCGTGGGCCTCGAGCCGGGCGATCACGTGGTGTTCGGATTCATCCCGGCATGCGGTCGCTGCCCCAGCTGTGCCTCCGGGCACTCGAATCTGTGCGATGTGGGTGGCGCAGCCTTCCCGACCGGTCGTCAGATCAGTGACGGAACCGCACGACATCACACCGCGGCCGGCGAGGACCTCGGTCTGATGTGCCTGCTCGGCACCTTCGCTCTCCACACCGTCGTCCACGAGTCGAGTTGCGTGAAGATCGACAAGGAGCTCCCGCTCGATCGGGCCTGCCTGCTCGGGTGCGGCGTCGTCACGGGCTGGGGCTCAGCGGTGTACGCAGCCGAGGTCGGCCCCGGCGATTTCGTCGCCGTCGTGGGCGCCGGCGGCAT
>JBGSII010000311.1:0-24886 GCA_041742555.1 Ilumatobacteraceae bacterium | reverse complement strand
CGTCTTCGGGTGCCATCGCGGCCACCTCGCGCCCTCGTCGGCGCCGCTCCGACCGTTCGCGATCGCGGCTCGCGTTGATCGCCGCACGCCGCACCCACGCGGCCGGCGCGTCATAGTTGCGGATCGTCTCCCAGTGCAGATGTGCCCTGATGAACCCGTCCTGGGTCGCGTCCACGGCGAACTCACGGTTGCCGGTGATGGCCTCGACCGATCGGAGGACGGCGTCGTACTCCGCGGTGAAGAACTGTTCGAACTCGCCGTGGTCGGGCTCCACAACTCGCCACCGTAGTGGCTCCCGGACTGTCACCGGCGTGGTGAGTCCTGCCCTCGATCCCGGTGACATTGAAGTTACCGACGGGTAGACAACCGTCATTACCGGTTGGTAACTTGAGGCCATGACCGACTTCTCGCTGAACCTCAACGAAGACCAGCTCCAGATCCAGAAGTGGGTCCACGACTTCGCCGAGGGCGTCATCCGACCGGTCGCGGAGGAGTGGGACGAGCGCGAGGAGTTCCCGTGGCCAGTCGTCCAGGAGGCGGCACACATCGGCCTGTACGGAGTCGACTTCCTGCTCAACGCGATGGGGGATCCGACCGGGCTGACCCTGCCGGTCGCCATCGAGGAGCTCTTCTGGGGTGATGCCGGTATCGGCATGGCGATCATGGGATCGGCGCTCGCAGCAGCGGGCATCTCGGGCAATGGCACGCCCGAGCAGATCATGGAGTGGGTGCCGCAGTGCTACGGCACGGCGGACAAGGTGCAGCTCGGCGCGTTCTGCGTGAGTGAGCCCGACGCCGGCTCCGATGTCTCGAGTTTGCGTACCCGGGCGGTCTATGACGAGGCAAAGGACGAGTGGACGATCAACGGCACCAAGGCGTGGATCACCAATGGTGGTATCGCCGACGTCCATGTCGTGGTCGCGAGCGTCGATCCTGAGCTGAAGTCGAAGGGCCAGGCCAGCTTCGTCGTGCCGCCGGGCACGAAGGGGCTGTCGATGGGACAGAAGTACAAGAAGCACGGCATCCGTGCCAGCCACACGTCCGAGGTGGTCCTCGACGATGTCAAGGTCCCGGGCTCGTGCCTGCTCGGCGGCAAGGAGAAACTCGACGCCAAGCTCGCCAGGGCCCGTGAGAACGTCTCGTCGGGCAAGCAGCCCGCGATGGCGACATTCGAAGCGACCCGCCCGGCCGTCGGAGCCCAGGCGCTCGGTGTCGCTCGCGCCGCCTACGAGTACGCGCTCGACTACGCCAAGGAGCGCCACGCGTTCGGCAAGCCGATCATCATGAACCAGGCGATTGCGTTCAAGCTGGCCAACATGGCCACCGAGATCGACGCCAGCCGCCTGCTGATCTGGCGGGCCGCATGGCTCGCCAAGAACGGAACGTTCAAGAACGGTGAAGGCTCGATGTCGAAGTGGAAGGCATCCGAGACCGCTGTGCGCGTCACCGAGGAAGCCATCCAGATCCTCGGCGGCTACGGCTACACCCGCGAATACCCGGTCGAGCGCTGGCACCGTGACGCGAAGATCCACACGATCTTCGAAGGCACGTCCGAGATCCAGCAGCTGGTCATCTCTCGTGCGATATCAGGCCTGCGTATCGAGTGATTCTCGCAATCGAGCCGACCCGGCTCGATAGCGACTTCCGCTCCATCTCTCGTCCTCATCCCTCGAACCGTCACACCCGGGCGAGGCCGCGCGCGCCGAACGTGTGGTGGTCGACGCCTCAGCATCGACGGCGATTGCGAACACACGTTGATCCGCGTTCGACGCGCTGGTCATGGGTCAGCCGGCGACGACCTCGACGACTCGCACCACCAGCCTCCGAACCGGCCGGCTTCGACGCCAGACAATGGCGCACCGTGTCGACCTTCGCCGCTGGCTGCGGGTGCGAACGTGACGGACCGGCACGACACTTCTGCCACTGCGCGTCGTCGATGACCGCGCTGAGTGCAGTTCTGGCCGCTTCGTGGCAATCGGTTCGCGTCACGCGGGAGGACAGAAGGTTCGGCTTCGGTGAAGAAGCAGATGAAATGTTGAGCATCGACAGGCGCTGAGGAGCACACCTCACGGATCGTGGTCGGCTTTCTCACTCAGTGTTGACGGGTGGTGATCGGTAAGGTATCCTCAACTTCTCGTCAAGGATCTGATACGCGCCAGGCGGCGTTGGGATGATCGTCTATCGCTCCGAGAGGAGCTCACAGAATGGAGTACGTCATGATCGACGCATCGCTTTCCACCCAGTACAAGGGCCGTCGGAGCGTTTCCTGGAGGTGACCTCCGGCGCTCGATCCTGATTGTTCAAGGTCGACGTTTCGGGGGTCGATAGACCCCCGGGAACGTCCGGCTGCGTTCCTGCGTCTGGAGCGCCGCGTGACGACCACTCAATCAGAATCGAGCACTCACTACCAGAGTGAGCGACAACGCTCTGCTTTTGCGCGCTCCTTCGAGCGGGTTCGGCCGGAGCGACGCGTCGAACTGTTGGGAGCCACTCTGGTCGTTGCCGCGGGAGCGCTGTTCGTCGCGCTTCCAGACGTCACCGAGTCGGCTCGACCCTCGCCGTACTGGGTGATCGTTGCGGTCCTCGTCGCGTTTGCTGCGACCGAGATCACCGTCTTCAAGTTCACGTTTCGCCGCGAGTCGATGGCGTTCTCGCTGTCGGAGATCCCACTCGCCTTCTCGTTGGTCTACCTCGCCCCCGGCCCGGCCGTGGCCGTGCGGGTGTTCGGGTCCCTCGCGATTGTCGCGCTCATTCGACTTCCGCTGTACAAGGTGGCGTTGAACGTCGGACTGTTCGCGTTCGAGGTCGTCCTCGCCTTCACCGTGTTCCGAGGGGTCATTCGGTCCTTGGGATCGGGCGACATGCAACTCGTCGTCGCCGCCATCGTCGCGACAGCGGTGTGCGCATTCGTCTCCTCGATCATCGTGTCGGTGGCGATCTCCCAATTCGAAGGCGGGCTCTGGAGTCGCACGAGCACGGAACTCAGTGTCGCCTGGTGGCTCTTTCTCGTCAACGCAACACTCGCCGGCATGGTGCTCGGCCTCGAGCTGATCTCGCCGTATCTGGTGCTGATCGCGCTGGTCCCGATCGGTGTGCTGTGGTACATCATCAAGGCGTACGGCGCAGTCGAACAGCGCCTGCACGACCTGGATGCGGTCCATGGCTTCACGGGCCAGGTGGGTCGTTCGCTCGACCCCGACGAGATCACCTGGGCCGGGGTCGCCCAGACCGCTGAGCTCCTCCGGACCGACGCGGCAGCGATCGTTCTCTTCAACGAGAGCGAGGGCGCGATTCTCAAGGTGCATGGCAGTCTCGGACTGGAACTGCCCAGCGACGTGGCCGACGTGCGCTGGCAATCGATCATCGGGTCGGAGCGGGCGATGCTGGTGTCGGGCGCCGAACTCGACCTGCTCAAGCAATCCGGGTCGATCGTGTCCGAAGCGATGGTCGCTCCGATTCGTGACGGGTCCGGCACGATCGGCCTGCTCGTCGTCGCGGGCCGGTCAGGCGCAGGCAAGCGGTTCGGCAGTGCCGATGTCGTCCGCCTGCAGAATCTGACCGAGCAGCTCACCGCGAGCCTTCGTCGCGGAATGCTGCACCAGCGGATCGAACGCGAGGCTCGCCACGACCCGTTGACCGGCTTGCTCAATCGACTCTCGTTCGAGCGCTCGGTCACCGACGCTGCCGCAACGCCTTCGGATGATCTTCTGTTCGTCATCATGATCGACCTCGACCGGTTCAAGGAGGTCAACGACACGCTCGGGCATCACGCCGGCGACCAGTTGCTGATCGAGGCCGGTGAACGCCTGCGCGTGCTGCTCGCCCCGGGCGATGTCCTGGCGCGTCTCGCCGCCGACGAGTTCGCGGTCGTCGGGCGGCGCCAGACACGCGAGGAGATGCTCGAACTCGCATGGGCGTGCGTGCGCGATGTGGGTCGCCCGATCACGCTGGATGGCCTCGAGATCGTCGTCACCGCGAGTGCCGGTCTGGCCGTGGTCGACGAGAACGTCGAAGACGGTGCCCCACTTCGTTACGCCGACATCGCCATGTTCAATGCGAAGACCCAACGGCTGGGAGTCGAGGTCTACCGCGACGAGATCGACCGTCGAACACCTGCCCGACTCTCCATGCTCGGCGATCTGCGTTCGGCGATCGACGAGGAGCAACTTCATCTGCACCTCCAGCCGAAGCTCGACTTGAACACCGGCACGATCGTCGGTGCAGAGGCACTCGTGCGATGGACGCATCCGGTCCGCGGCATCGTCCCTCCCGCACAGTTCGTGCGCGTTGCCGAGGACACCGGCCTGATCAAACAGCTCACCGACCTGATGCTGAAGCGCGGGATCTCGACGCTCCGCGACATCCACAACCGTGGCTACCACCTCGGACTGTCCGTCAATCTGTCCACCCACGACCTGCTCGATCGGCGTCTGGCCGAGCGGGTGCAGCAGCACCTGACAGCGAACGCCGTCGATGCGTCGATGCTGACCCTCGAGATCACCGAATCGTCGCTGTTGATCGATGCGCCTCGAGCCCGAGCGACGATCAACGAACTGCACGAGATCGGTGTCTCGTTGTCGATCGACGACTTCGGCACCGGCTACTCGTCGTTGAGCTATCTGCGCCGGTTGCCGGTCAGCGAGCTCAAGATCGATCAGAGCTTCGTGGCGAACGTCCTGCTCGACGAGCAAGACGAGGTGATCGTCCGCTCGACCATCGATCTCGGACACAACCTCGGCCTGGTCGTGGTCGCCGAAGGCGTCGAGAACAACGAGGTGCTCGAGCGGCTCCGGGCGCTCGGCTGTGACAC
Source organism: Ilumatobacteraceae bacterium (assembly GCA_041742555.1). Taxonomy (GTDB): domain Bacteria; phylum Actinomycetota; class Acidimicrobiia; order Acidimicrobiales; family Ilumatobacteraceae; genus Sva-07. The sequence continues at coordinate 20,076 of JBGSII010000311.1, read as the reverse complement.
CGCGCAGGGCTACTGCGTGTCGCGTCCACTCGCGCCAGCGCAGTTCATGTCCTGGCTCGCAACGACCGGGCATCCCAGCCGGAGGGCGGACCCACTCGACTTCTCCCGGTGGGTCGACACCGGTCCCGGGCAGGACGCCGACAGCCCCCGAGTACTCGACTGACCGTCACTCGTGACGGGCCGTTCGTCCACCGGTCCGTTCGGCCCTACCCAGTCACGCAGCGCGTCGGCGATACTGGAGCCGTGAGCCAGCGCCTTCCGCTTCAGCATGTGTCGATTCACGGTCACTCGGTGGGGTATCGCCGTGGCGGCGAGGGCCAGAAGGTCCTGCTGATCCATGGGCTCGCCGGCAGTTCCAAGACCTGGGACGATGTCATTCCGCTGGTCACACCTCACGCCGAGGTGATCGCCGTCGATCTGCTCGGTCACGGCGAGTCGGCGAAACCGACGGGCGACTACTCCCTCGGCGCCTTCGCCAGCGGGCTCCGCGACTTCCTGTCGATCCTGGGAATCGACAGCGTCACCATCGTCGGCCACTCGTTTGGCGGGGGAGTGGCCATGCAGCTCGCGTACCAGCATCCTCACCTGGTCGACAGGTTGGTGCTCCTCGGCAGCGGCGGGCTCGGGCGGGAGGTCTCGTGGTTGCTGCGACTGTTGACCCTGCCGGGCGCCGAGTACGTCATGCCGGTTGCGTTCCCGAAGCCGATCGTCGACCGGGCCACCGATGTCGGGCGCCAGCTCGGGCGTCGTAACATCCGGTCCCCGAAACTCGCGGAGATGTGGCGGGCATACAGCTCGTTGGCAGGCGCCACGAACCGCAGAGCGTTCGTTCGCACGATGCGCGGCGTCATCGAGCCCACGGGCCAGACGGTGAACGCGAGCGACCGTCTCTACCTGGCAGCACACGTCCCGACGATGATCGTGTGGGGCGAGCAGGACGGCATCATCCCTGTCGAGCACGCCCACGCCGCTCATCGCCTCATCCCGACGAGTCGCCTCGAGATCATCGAGGGGGTCGGCCACTTCCCCCATGTCGAACAGCCCGGCACCTTCGCCAGCCTGCTGGTCGACTTCGTCGAGAGCACCGAACCAGCTTCCACACGCCATGAGGCGCTTCGAGACGTGCTGCTGAGCGGCTCTTGAACCTCCCGGGCGCGCACGATCACAGACGTCGCGCCACGAGATGCGCCGCCCCATCGCATTCGGTCTCGTAGACGATCTCGCACCGCGGATCGGAGTCGAACACCTCGCGGAGTTCACCCCTGGGGGCGTGGAACGGACCTGGCTCACGCGTTCCGACAGTCGACAGTACGGTGATGATCGCCAGGCCACCCGGGCGGAGCCGCTCGATGATGAGTCCGTAGAGCCGCGTGTCGCGGAAGCGTTGGCACACGACGAGGTCGAGGTCGCCGAGATCCTCGGGGAGTCCATCGTCGAGATCGACCACTCGGGCATCGATCCGGGTGCTCAACCCGGCTGCAGCTGCTGCGGAGTCGAGCAGGTCGACGGCAACGCTCGACGCGTCCAGCGCGGTGACGTCGAGTCGTCGCTCGGCGAGCCAGAGCGTGACAGCGCCAGGTCCGCTTGCGACGTCCAGGCATCGCCCCTCGACCGGGAGCAGTGAGATGAGGTGGGGCAACCGTTCGATCACCTCCGGAGCTCGGGCAACGACCGCCTGGGTTGCGGCGTAGCGATCGTTCCAACGTTCTGCGTCCTCTCGCATCCGGAGATGTTTCCATCCCGTGCGCTGGCGGCAGCGTTCCGGACGGATCTCGCCGAGAACCTCCGTGTGAATGCAGGACCATCGGTGGTCCGCGTGGGATCATCGGGAACGTGACCGATATCGACGAAGGAGCCAGCACCCAGACTTCGACCGGTTGGTTGTCGCCCGAGGATCTCGAACTCGTTCGGGCCCACGTACCCATCGTCTACGTCGATGCCGTGCCGGTGCGTGTCGATGCGCTCGGCAACGTCACGGAAGTCGGCATGCTGTTGCGAGTGGCATCGGACGGCTCGATCAGCAGGATGGTCGTGACCGGTCGGGTGCTGTTCGGCGAACGAATCCGCGAGGCGCTGATGCGCCATTGCGAGAAGGACCTCGGCCCGATGGCATTCCCTCGGGTTCCTGCCAATCCGACCCCGTTCACGGTGGTCGAGTACTTCCCGAACCCCGAACGCTCCGGATTCCACGATCCGCGTCATCATGCCGTGAGCCTCGCCTACGTCGTCCCCGTCGACGGTGAGTGCGAGCCGACGCAGGAAGCGCTGGACCTCTCGTGGTTCAGCCCGGAGGAAGCGGTCAGCGCCGACGTCATCGCTCAGATGACCGGCGGACACGATCGTCTGATCCGGTTGGCGCTGGCCCACGTCGGCAAGCTTCCCTGACCCTTCGCAGTGCCGGGCCCCGGTCGGTCCCCGGCCGTCAGAGCAGCCAGAGCAGGAGCCAGAGCGTTCCCATCCCAGTGACCAGTGCCGCGATCAGATTCCGGCCGATCGCAGCGACGGCGATGGCCACGGCGACGGCCATGGCCTCGACGATCTCGACGCCGCCGATGCCTTGTCCGCCTGCGAGCAAATTCACGGTCAGCGCCGACAGGACGGCCGGGCCGACGTAACGCAGCGCTCGGCTGATGTTCGCGGGCAACGACCTGTCGGCGAGGAAGATGATCAACCCTGCCCGAGAGACGTAGGTGATCATGCCGACCGACAGCACCGCGGTCACCGCCGCGACCGTGCTCATCGGCCGCTCACCGATGACTGGCGATCCGCCCGGCGGGACTCGGCAACATCGGCGAGATACCCGGCGATCACACCGCTCACCGCACCGATGAGTATCCCGCCGTTGTTCGGAGCGTCGAGCGCCAGCAGGCACACGCCGGCACCGACCACTGCTGCCACGATCCCCGGTCGATTGCTCAACCCGAGCGCGACCAGGCCGGCGAACATGATCGCCGGTGCGACGCCGAGGCGCCACTCGGTCGGAATCGACGAGCCGACGGCAAGGCCGATGGTGACGGCCGTGGTCCATGCCACGAAGTAGAAGATTCCGGCGCTGAGGTAGAACCGTCGCCATGCCGGCGCGGGCATCGACACCCGAGCACTCGTCAGAGCGAACTGCTGGTCGATGAGGAAGAACGGCCCGACCCAACGGAACCAGCGGGGCTGGTCGTTGAACCGTGGTGAGAGCGCGGCGCTGTACATCACGTGGCGCAGGTTGATCACGGCGGCCGTTGCCACGAGTGTGAGCCAGGTGGCGGTGGCGGCCAGGCTCACGGTGGCGAGCTGTGCGGCGCCGGCGAAGATGGCGAGATTGGTCGACCAGGCCACAGCGGTCGGCATCGCCGAATCCGTGATCGCGACGCCGAGCACCAGTCCGAACGGAATCGCCGGAATGAACAACGGGATCGCGGCGCGTAGCGCCGTCCGCGTGACCTGGCCCATCGTCGGCATCTCGGCGGAGTGATCGGCGAACGGCATCGGCCGTCGAGACTATGGCTCCGGTGGGGCATCACGGCAGTGACACTGGTGCGTGGCGTACCATGTTCGTTCGATGCCCGAAGGCGACACGATCCATCGATCGGCCAGCGCCCTGAGAACTGCGCTCGCTGGCAAGCCGATGCTTCGTTTCGATGCCCCGCGACTCATCGGGCCGGTTCCGCAGGCGGGCCGGGTGGTCGAGGCCGTCGAGAGTCACGGCAAGCATCTGGAGATCGAATGGGACGACGGTCTCGTGCTCAGTACCCACATGCGCATGACCGGTTCGTGGCATCTGTATCGGCGCGGCGCCAACTGGCGTAAGCCGTACACGCAGATGCGTGCCGCGATCGAGGTCGACGACTGGGTGGCGGTCTGCTTCAGCGCCCCGCATGTCGAGACCTTCCGCAAGCCTGACAAACGCCGCCACCCGGGGATGGGTCGGCTCGGCCCGGACCTGTGCAAACCCGACACCGATCTTGGCGCAGTGGTCAACCTGCTGCTGACCTATCCGGATCCGACGACTCGGATCGCCGAGGTCCTGCTCGATCAACGGGTGATGTGCGGAGTCGGCAACGTCTATCGCTGTGAGGTGCTGTGGGCCACCGAGCTGAGTCCCTACGCCCCGGTGGGAGCGCTCAGCGAGCACGATGCGATCCGCATCGTCAACGCCGCGGCGCGGATGTTGCGGTCGAACCTGAACCACACTCGCCGCGTGACGGCTCCGTTCGTGAAGGGTGGGCTCGCTGTCTACGGTCGCAATGTGCAGCGTTGCCCGCGGTGCGCAGACACCATCGAGTGTCGTCGTACGGGCGAACACAGAAGGATCCTCTATTGGTGCCCGGGGTGCCAGACCCATCTGGATCCGAGGGTCGAGAAGTCGACTGACGACACGCCGATGGATCCGCATCCTGCGGCACAACGTTGGTTGGCCGACCTCCCCTGGAACCGCGACGCCAGCTGATCCATCAGGGGTCAGACCCTCGAGATCGTCGTCACCCCCGTCCGAGGATGCGCTCGACCGCGATCTCGATCACGACACGATCGTCGCGGACCTTGGGTTCGCGATACCGCGCTGCATAGCCGTCGACGCCGGCCCGAACGCCTTCGGCGTCGGCGACGAGTCGTACGGGACCCTCCAAACTCAGCCATCGACCGCCATCGACCTGACACACGGCGGCCCGTTGTCCCAGCGCCTCCATCCGACCTGCATTGATCGCCTTCTGCGAGCCTGCCCACGTGATCACACGGGCGACTCGAGCCTCCACGTCGTAGCTGAATCCGACCGCGACGACGTGCGGCGACAGGTCATCGCGAAGCGTCGTCAGTGTCGCCAGGTGATACTCACCGAGGAACGTCAACACCTCGTCGGGGAGGTCGGCCGGGTCGAGCGCCATCACGCCGTTGTAGTACGTCCACGATGTGGCTGGCACATCGTGGACGTCACTCGGTGGCGATGGCTTCCAGGACGTTCATGTTCGACGCCTTGTACGACGGGTAGAGAGCTGCCACCAGACCTGCCACGACGGCTCCGATCAGGATGGCCACGATGATCGTCGGGTTGAACGCCAACTTGCTGATGACGTCGTCGGGCACGGCAAGCGTGAGGACCACGCCGAGGAACGTTCCGACGACGATGCCGATGAGGGCACCGAAGGTTGACACGATGACCGCTTCCCATCGGACAGACCGGCGTGTCTGACGTTTGTTCATACCGACCGCTCGCAACAGGCCGATCTCGCGTGTCCGCTCGAAGACACCGAGCGCAAGGGTGATCGAGATGCCGAGGATCGCGATCAGGATCGCGAAGGCCAACAACAACGTGATGATCAACAGGAGCTGATTGATCTGTGCCTCCTGCGAGTCGAGGAACTCGGCGTTGGTCTGGACGTTGGCCTGAGGGAACGGTGCCATCGCTGCACGAACCGCAACGTCGCCGGTCGCTGGATCGACACCATCGGCGAGCTTCGCGATCACGAAGAAGTCGCGGGCGGGAGCTTCGCTGATTTCCGCAAGGGTGTCGAGCCCGATCAGCCAGTTGCCGAATGTCGCATCGCCGTAGATGCCGGCGACCGTGAGCGTCTGCTCGACGCCGTTCTGGAACGTGACGTCGACGGTCGACCCGACCGACGCGTCGAGATCGGCAGCGGGATCCTTGTGGAGCAGCAACTCGTTGACGCCGAGCTCCGCGATCGTTCCCGACTGGAGGTCGGGGTCGACCAGCTTGTCGAAGGCGACGGGATCGACGGCACCGAAGTTCTTGGTGCTGCCATCGACCTGGCCGCTGATCCCGCGGATCGGGGTGACCGCTTCGAGTTCGGGAACTGCGGCCAACGTCTCGCTGACCACCGGCGACAGCCCCTGGAACCCGCTGTCGGTGACGATGTAGTCGGCGGAGACTGCACTTTCGAGGGTGTCGACCAGCGACGCTCGGAGCGAGGACGCGAACACCGCGGTGCTGCTGACCAATGCCACCCCGATCATCAGTGCCGACGCGCTCGAGGACGTCCGGCGTGGAACGCGGGCCACGTTCTGTCGAGCGAGTGCCCCGGGCACCTTGAACAGCTTCTCGATCGGCCAGCCGATCACGCGCGTGACCGGCGTGGCGACGGTCGACGACAGGCTTGCCACACCCAGAAAGAGCAGCAGCGCTCCGAGACCAGCGAACACCGCGAGTCCTCGGGTGCCGCCGGGTCGCAGGAACAGCCCGACCATGAACATCGTGATCCCGACGACGGTGACGACGACGCCGGCCACGAGACGTCGCGAACGCATGGCGGCGAAGCCAAGCTCGGGCCGCATCGCGGCGACGGGCGGGATCTTGGCGGCGCGGCGAGACGGGACGATGACCGATGCCATGGTGATGCCGATTCCGACGATCGCCGCAACGAGGATCGTCCTCGCCTGCAGGACCGTTTTCGTGTCCGGGAATCCGGCACCGGCCGCGTCGAAGGCGGCGATCAGGCCACGCGCGACGAGGAGCCCGCCGAGGATTCCGAGCACGGTCGCCAGCGCTCCGAGCGCGAACGCCTCGATCGAGATCATCCATCGGACCTGGCGGCCGGAGGCTCCGACCGCCCGCAGGAGCGCGAGCTCACGCAGCCGCTGGCCGATGGTGATCTGGAACACGTTGTTGATGATGAACGCACTCACGAACGCCGTGATGAACGCGAAGATCAGCAGCCCCGTGCCGAACACACCGACGAACTGATTGACGTTGTCGGCGGTCTCCTGAGCCACCTCCTCTCCGGTCACCACCTCGGTCTGCGGCGGCAGGACCGCGCCGATCGCACGCTGCACCTCGGTGACGTCGAATCCATCGGCGACGGAGATGTCGATCGCGTCGACCTTGCCGTCGGCGCCGAAGTGGACGAGTGCGGTCTCGAGGTCGAGTGCGACGAGCTGCGCTCCGCCGAAACTGTCGGCACTACCCAACCCGACGGTCCCGCTGATCGTGCCCTGGAAGGTCCCGATGTCGGTCAGGTACGAGACGGTGTCACCGACGGCGAAGCCCTCGGTGTCGGCGGTCGCCTTGTCGATGGCGAGTTCGTCGGGTCCGCTCGGCGCACGTCCTTCCTTGACGGTGACGCCTTGCAGTCCGTCGTCTCCCTCCCACGACACGCCGAAGGTCGGTCCGCCGGGTGGGCTGATCGCCTGGCCGTCCGCGTCGAGAAGTTGTGCGTATCGCTGCAGGATCGGCTCGGCGATGGCGACGCCGTCGACCGCTCGGATCGCGTCGGCGATCGCCACGTCGATCGGGTCGCGTGCGTCGTCGCTGTCGAATGCCTGGGCGGCCCGCACTTCGAGATCGACCTGTTCGTTGAGTTCCTGGAACAGGCTGTCGAACGTTGCGCGCAGGCTGTCCGCCAGGACGAATGAGCCGACGACGAACGAGACACTGGCGGTGATGGCGAACAAGATGGCGAGCGTCCGGCCCCAGCGGGCGCGCACGCTCTTGCGAGCGATCAGCGTGCCGGCACTCATCTCAGTTCCAGTTCCGGAGGTGGTCGATGACCTGGTCGGCGGTCGGGTCGGTGAGCTCGCCGGTGATCCTGCCGTCGCCGACGAAGACCACCCGGTCGGCGTACGACGCGGCGACGGGATCGTGGGTGACCATGACGATCGTCTGGCCGAACTCGCGAACCGCGTTGCGCATGAACGACAAGATCTCGGTGCCGGTGACCGAGTCGAGGTTGCCGGTCGGCTCGTCGGCGAAGATGATCTGCGGACGCGACGCGAGCGCACGAGCAACCGCGACGCGCTGTTGCTGGCCTCCGGACAGTTCGCTCGGGCGGTGGCGGAGGCGATCGCGCATGCCCACCGTTTCGACGACGTGATCGATCCACGCCTGGTCGCCCGAGTCGCCGCCCAACATCATCGGGAGTCGGATGTTCTCCTCGGCGGTCAGCGTCGGGATCAGGTTGAACGCCTGGAAGATGAAGCCCACGTTCGTGCGTCGCAGCTCGGTGAGCGCCTTGTCGTCGAGCGATGCGAGGTACGTGTCGCCGATGAACGTCGCGCCGGTCGTGAGGGTGTCGAGTCCTGCGAGGCAGTGGAGGAGCGTCGACTTGCCGGAGCCCGAAGGTCCCATGATCGCGCTGAACTTGCCGGCTTCGAACGAAACCGTGACGCCGTCCAGCGCGTGGACCTGGGCGTCGCCGACTCCGTAGGTCTTGCGGGCGTCGATCGCGCCGGCGGCTGCAGTGGCGCCAGAGGCGGTCGGCGCGGCGGGTGTGAGTGGTGCGGGCGGAGTCGGGGTCGACATGCTTCAGGTCTACTGCCATCGAGCCGTCGACACATCCCTTTCAGAGGAATTCGCACCGTCGGTGTCAACGGTGGCACGTGCACGAGGGGTCGGGGTCGATTGCGGTCGTGCGGACGCTGCCAGAGGTACCGTACGATCAGCGACCGATGTCCAGATGCGCGTCCTGTGACGCTTCGCTGCCAGCAGGCGCACGCTTCTGTCCCGCGTGCGGTCACGAGGTGGCGGCACCCGTGGCCGAGGAGCGACGAATCGTCACCGTCGTGTTCGCCGACCTCGTCGGGTACACCGCGCTCTCCGAGCATCTGGACCCCGAACGAGTCAAGCGACTGATCGACGCATCGTTCGAACGGTTGATCGCCGACATCACCGCGTTCGGTGGGCGCGTCGACAAGGTGCTCGGCGACGGGATCCTCGCGCTGTTCGGCGCACCCGTGGCGCACGAAGACGATGCGGACCGGGCGATTCGAGCGGCGATTCAGATGCACGAATCGCTGGCCCGGTTCGTCGACGAACAGCCCGACCTCGACGACCCCCTGCAACTGCGCATCGGGGTGAACACCGGTGAGGTCGTGGTCGGCAACGTGTCCGGCACGGCCGAGTACACGGCGATGGGCGATGTGGTCAACGTCGCGTCGCGCCTGCAGTCGCTGGCCGAGCCCGGCGGCATTCTGATCGGCGACTCGACGGCGGCGTTGGCGTCCGAGGAGATCCTGCGCGAGCCGCTCGACTCGCTCAGCATGCGCGGTCGCGAACAACCCGAGCGGGTGTGGCGGGTCACCGGCCGTCGACGTCGAGTCCCGAAGATCGGTGCAGGGTTCCACGATGTCCCATTCGTCGGCCGCTCGACGCAGTGGGAGCTGCTGGCCTCGATCATGGCGATGGTGGCGAACGGGCGCAGCGCGATCGTGTCGGTTGCCGGAGAGGCCGGTGCGGGCAAGACGCGACTCGTTGCAGAGGCGCTCGATTCCTTCCCGAGCCGAGCGGTCACCATCTTCTCGGGCGCGTGTGCTCCGTATGGCGAGACGAACGTCTGGGCCCCGATCGCCACGGCGCTGTTCCGTCGGTTGGAACTCGACCACGATGCTCCACCCGACCTGCTTCGAGACGTCACCCGACGCAAAGGTGTCGAACTGTACGGATTCGAGACGGCAGATCCGGTCTTGAACCGGTTCGTCGAGGGGGTGCTCCATCTTCTCGGGTACCCATCGGAACTCGACCAGGTCCCGCCGGCGCAGGCTCGCGAGATCTTGTTCTCGATGATCGTCGAGGGGCTCCGTCGGCGGACGCGGACCGGGCCCGTCGTGTTGTGGATCGATGACCTGCAGTGGGCCGACATCCTGATCGTCGAACTGTTGCAGCGCATCGCGCGATCGCTGGTCGACAGACCCCTCTTGATCATCACGGCGCAGCGCCACGATGTCGAGCTCGACTGGCCGCCTGCCAGCGACCATCCGGTGACGGTTCGCATGCCGCTGGATCCGCTCACCCATGACGAGGCCGGTCGGATCGTCAGCGCAGTGCTCGGTCCAATGGCCAATGAGGCGTTCGTCGACAGCCTCTACGAACGCAGTGGAGGGAATCCGCTCTTCCTCATCGAACTCGCCGAACTCGCGAAGGCCAATCCGGCGAGCACGGCCCTGCCCGACTCGTTGCGAGCGCTGATCTCGGCTCGCCTCGACCAGCTCCCGGCGCCCCAGCGGGCGATCATCGACAACGCCGCAGTCCTCGGCGTGTCAGGTCCCGTCGAGTCCTTGCAGAAGTTCGCCGTCGAGATGAACCAGCAGTTCGACCGACGCGACCTCGACGACCTCGAAGAGTCCGGTCTGCTCGAGATCGACGGTCCGATGTGGGAGTTCCGAAGCGATGTCGTCCGCGAGGTCGCCTACCAGACGCTGACGAAGTTGGTGCGGGCCCAGCGCCACGTCGGAACCGCCGCCGTGATGCTCCGTAATCCACGCGTGCCGATCGATCAGGCCGCTCACCATGCCGCCCGCGCCGCAGAGTTGGCTGCCGAGATCGGTCCGGTGCCCGGCGTCCCGGACAACATCGCCGATCGCGCCGTCGGGCTGCTCTTCGAAGCCGCAAAGCGCTCGATGGATGTCGGCGCCTTCAACCAGGCGCGCGTCCAGTCCACTCGGGCGCTCGATCTCGGTCCGAGCGACGCAGGTATCGCGCGCGAGTTGTTGTTGGTCCGAGCGCAGGCGCAGACAGAACGGCGCGCCCTCGTCCCCGCGCTCGCGGACGTCGAGGACGCGCTGGACGCAGCCGTGGCCGCCGGCGATCGACACCACGAAGCGGTCGCTCGTCGGCTCAGGGGAATCCTGTACCAACGTGACGGCGACATCGCCGGAGCACGACGGGAGCTCGGCGTGAGCGTCGACATCTTCCGGGAGCTGGGCGACGACGTCGAGCTCGCGTCGTCGCTGCGCGAGCGTGGGCTCACCGAGGTGTTCGGCGGTTCATTGAGTGACGCCGAGTGGTTGCTCGGCGAGGCCGAGGCGCTGACCGAGCGGATGCATGATGCGCGTGGCCGAGCGTGGGTTCGCCAGCACCAGGCGTGGGTTGCGTTTCTCTCCGGCGATGCAGCACTCGCCGAGGCCCGGCTCTTGACGGCCGCGCAGGAATTCGACCTGTTGGGGGATCGGTTCGGTCGCGGCTGGGCGGCGGGCCTGCTCGCCTACGTGCGCTTCTACCAGCGTCGCTTCGAGGAGGCCGAGGCGTTGGCGATCGAGGTACGGCGCGATGCGATGGAACTCGGGGATCCGTGGGCCCCAGCGATGATGGACTCGCTCATCGCATCGATTCGCCTGTGGTCGTCGCGGTTCGTCGAAGCCGAGGAGCTGTCACGTCGAGCGTTGACGAGTTTCCGCCAGCTCGGCGACAAGTTCGGGGCCGTGCAGGCGTTGGCGCCCCGGATGAGGGCATTGGTGGCGCTGGGTCGAACCCACGAGGCCGAACGCGGGATCGAGGAGTCCCTGGCGATGAGCGACTCGTTCGGCGATCTGTCCTTCCCGATGATGGCCGCTGCCGGGACGGCGGTGCATCTCGGCCTCGGTGAGCGTGGCTTGACGATCAGCCAGCAGGCGCTCGATCGTTCGATCGTGATGGGTGCCGACGGTTCGGAGTCGCGGATCACCTTGGCGTTGGCGTTGTGCCAGGTGGGGCGGGCCGACGAGGCATTGGCGACGCTCGACGAGGTCGAGCTCGCGTCACCGTACCTGCACGCGGTTCGGGCACTTGCCCGAGCGATCACGGCCGATCCGTCGGGATCGCTCGACGATGCCGATCTGGTCGCGGTCGACGGGGGTGCGAGCTACCTCGATCGGGTGATCGCCGGGGTGTCGGCGGGCGCCGCCGCGATGCAACTCGGTTCGCGCGACGACGCCGACACGCGGTTCGAGCAGGCTCGATCGACTGCGAGCGTCGCTGGCGACGTCGTTGCGTTCGAGCTGGCGGGTCTCACCCGGACTCTCGTGCTGCGCGAGGATCCGTACCACGATGCCGGTCATCTGCGACCCGGCTGGAGGACGGTCGCCGAGTCACTCGCCGCGGTCGTCGACCTTCCGCAGGAACCAGTGTCGTGAGGCGCCGTCGCTGATGGCCGAGTCGACGACGTACTCGACCGGCCTGATCGTCGGGCGGTTCGATCCTCCGCATCTCGGCCATTCCCACATGATCGAGTGGGCGGCCCGGCGGTGCGAGATGCTGGTGGTGTACGTGAACACCTCGCCGGACCGCGATGCCGCACCTGGCCACCTCCGAGCCGGATGGCTCGCCGAACTGCATCCGCACGTGAGGGTGATCGAGCTCCGGCATCGTCTGGCAACCGACTTCGACGACGAAGGCCTCTGGGCGAAGTGGATGGCGTTGTTCACCGAGATGTGGCCACACGACGACGGTCCTCACGCGGTGTTCTCGTCGGATGCGTACGTCGTCGAGCTGGCGAGCCGCTTCGGCGCCGAACACGTGGTCGTCGACGCCGAACGCGTCGTCGTACCGATCTCCGCCACGCAGATCCGCACGGATCCGGGTGCCCATCTCGACCGTCTCGCGCCACCGGTTCGCACCTGGGTACGAGCCAACTGGCTTTGACCGGCCGTCATCCACCCACCAAGTCTCCACCACCCGACGGTGCGTGGGAGGCGGTACGGCGGCGGCAGGGTCAGCGGTTGGGCTGCTTGGTGACGCGGAGGTACGGCTTGACGGGATTCCAGCCGGCTGGGAAGAGGTCCTTGGCCTCGTCGTCGGACAGTGCGGGGACGATGATGACGTCCTCGCCGTCCTTCCAGTTCGCCGGCGTCGCGACCTTGTAGTCGGCCGTGAGCTGGAGGCTGTCGATGACGCGCAGGATCTCGTCGAAGTTCCGCCCCGTCGAGGCCGGGTAGGTGAGCGTCAGTTTCACCTTCTTGTCCGGGCCGATCACGAACACCGAACGGACGGTGAGGGTGTCGCTCGCGTTCTCGTGGATCATGTCGTAGAGGTCGGCGACCGTCCGGTCGGGATCACCGATCATCGGGAAGTTCACCGCGGTGCCCTGGGTCTCCTCGATGTCGCCTTCCCACTTGATGTGGCTGTCGACGGGATCGACCGAGAGGCCGATCACTTTCACGTTGCGCTTGTCGAACTCCGGCTTGATCTTGGCGACGTAGCCGAGCTCGGTCGTGCAGACCGGAGTGAAGTCCTTGGGATGGCTGAACAACACACCCCACGAATCTCCGAGCCACTCGTGGAAGCTGATCTCCCCCTGGGTGGTCGGTGCGGTGAAGTCGGGTGCGATGTCGCCGAGACGGACGGCCATGTTGGATCTCCTCGTTGATGTGTTGCGGACGGACGCCGACGATATCCCGCAAACCCGACCAATCCAATCGGGTATATCGACAATCCCACCGACTGTTTGCGCACAGATCTGAATGGAGCGGGCCATCCGAATCTGCACGCAAACGGAGAGAACGGCGCCCGGGAGGTGCGGGTCTACGATCCTGAGATGAGCATTCCCGTCGCCATCGCCGACCTTGCGGCGGCGACCGCCGAGTACGCCTGGGCCTATGTCCTCACGGTTCGTGACGATCTGCGCCCACATGTCGTGGCGGTCAGCCCGGTGTGGCACGGCGACCAACTCGAGATGTCGGTCGGGCGAGGCACAGCCCGCAATGCGGCGGCGCGTCCCACGATCTCGTTGTGCTACCCGCCGGTCACCGACGGGGGCTACAGCCTGATCGTGGATGGCATGGCCTCCGTTGACGGCGAGACGACGGTGCGGTTCACGCCGAGCGGTGCGGTCTTGCATCGTCCCGCACCGGACGGATCGCCCGGCTCGACAGCCGGGTGCGGAAACGATTGCGAGCCGGTCGGTCCTTCGGGGGGCTGAGGACCGACCGGCTGCACTCGCCGCTGAACGCAGCGATCAGGCGGCCAGATCGACGAGGTCGAGTCGGACCGTGCTGAGTGGTCCGCGCCGCACGGTCGCCACCGCATCTCGTCGCGTGCCGCCGAGCCAGACGGAGACGTTCGGGTCGGCCTCGGCATTGCGGATCCACTGCGAGTTGGCGCGCACCGTGCTCACCGTCAGCGTGTCGCCGACGCGGGTGGACAGCACCGGGATCGGACGGCGACGACCTGAACGACGACCCGTCGTCTCCAGCACAACCGCACCGACGCCGATCGAGAGGGGATTCCCGACGCCGGCCTGCACCGCGGGACGCACGACCCGATTGAGCGCCGCGAATCCCCGCTTGGCGATCGAGCCGGTGATGTTCCGCACGACCGGGACAACCGGCGTGCCCCTCCAGGTATTCCTTCGTACGTCGAGGCAGGTCAGCTCGTGGTCCAACGGGTGAGGGTCGTGACGAGCTCGTCGTGGCGACCGAGGGCGACTGCCGCGGCCACCACCATGCCGCACCCTCCGGCCAACCACCCGTAGCGACGTGCCGCGGCAGCGGACGGATCGATCGCTCGGACTGCCAGCACGACGGCGAGCACCGGCATCATCGCCCCGAGCATGTACGCCGTCATCCCGGGAAGTTCTCCGGACCGACCGCCGCGCGCGCCGGTCAGGATCGCTCCGAGCTCTTCGCCGATGCACGGTCGCCACCACAGGGTGGCTGCGAACGCGACCAGGCCCGCCGTTGCCGCCTCGACGCCGGGTGTGGCAACCCAGCGAAGGCGAGCGGTCGAGGGTGCTGCGATGACAAGACCGATCGCTGCGACGACCAGTGCGCCGCTCAGTTGGAGCTGCCACCCGTCGAGCGCAACCACGTTGGCGATGAACAGCCAGCCGCCGAGCACTGCGCCAACACATGCGGCCCCGAACGCCGACCATCGACCGCGGGTGACGATGGCCATCACGACGGGCGGAAGGAGCAGCAGCAGCGTGCAGGGCTGGGTCGTCGCTCGGATCGCCTCGAGGAACGCCGGCAGCACGGGTCGATCCCGTCGGTCAGCTCGGCTCGGCGAGCAGGGCCTGGACGGCGGCATCGGTCTGGGCGTACCGGCCCTCGCCGATGTGGTCGTAGCGGATGTTGCCGTCCCTGTCGAGCAGATAGATGCGCGGCCAGTGCGCCGTCGGACCCTCCTGCCACGAGTGGAAGGTGCGTTTGTCGGTGTCGAGCACGATCGGCCAGGTGACACCGAGTTCGCCAGCGGCCTGCTCGATGTTCGCCACCTCGGATTCGTACCCGAACTCGGGAGCGTGGATGCCGACGATCTCGAACCCCTGATCGGCGTACCGCTCGTACAGCTCCTGCATGTGTGGAATCGTCGCCTTGCAATTGCTGCAGGCGAACGTCCAGAACTGCACGGCGACGACCTTGCCGCGCAGCTCCTCGAGCGAGGCCACCTCGCTCTGGAGCCACCCGTCGATGTCCAGGAGTTCGGGGTGGGGTCCACGGTTTGGGAGCTCGGGTGGCTGGACCGTTGCCGGCGTGGTCGTCGACTGTGCGGGAGCTGCGCCGTCGGTATCCGCGAGGTATCCGGTGGGGTCTGCGTCGGCCGGCGACTCACTCCCGCCGCCGAAGGCGAACGCGCCGGCGATCACCACGACGACCGCAGCTGCGCCGACCCCAGCGAGGATTCGGGAGTTCACAGCCCGGCGTACCAGTCGTAGCTGCGCTCGGCCCAGTAGTCGGCTGGACGTTCGCGGGCGTAGCGGATCACCCCGATCCGCTTCAGGCACTTGATGCCGTACTTGTTCGGTGTCGCGAGCCGAAGCGGCGCGCCGTGATCGAGGTCGAGCGGCTCGGTGCCCTGTCGCAAGGCCAGCATCGTCTGGGGATGGATCGCCGACGGCATGTCCCAACCGACGTAGTAGAGGCCGTCGGGAGTTTCGAAGCCGACGTACGGCACGTCGCCGACCCGATCCGCGTAGCGGGCGTGGAAGTCGGAGAACCGGGCGCCGCCCCAGTGGACGATGCTCGACCATCCTTCGATGCACTTGTGCTCGATGATCATGTCGCGCTGGGGGAGAGCTTCGAACGCCGAGATGTCGAGTTCGTCGAGGAGTTCGCCGTCGGGCCCTTCGACGCGCACCGTCCAGGCGTCGAGGTCGATCTCGTTGCGGATGCCGATGCGCCCGTTGACCTGGATCGGTGTCGCCTTGGAGACCGGATGTTCCGGAGCCGATCGACCGTCGGACAGATTGCTCCACACGGTCTCGTTGAATTCGAGGGTCTCGCGCAGCGGTTTCGGGATTCCGCCCACGTTCGGTTGCCCCTGCAGCCAGTTCCAACCGAGGTATGCAACGCCGAGGCCGGCGGCGCCAGTGAGGAATGAGCGCCGCGAGCGTCGCTTGAACTCCGACACCGGGATCGTCGGCGCGCCTTCGAGCTGGGCGCGGAGTTGCTGCTGCCGGGTCGGGTCCACGTCGCTCACCTCGACCCGCCCGTCGGCCGTCGCTCGATCACGTAGCCAGTGACCATCGATCGGAAGTTGCCCCATCCTGATCGGATGACCTGCAGGATGTGGACGAGGAAGAAGAGCCCCAGCCCGATCGTCATCCAGAAGTGCACCAGGCGGGCGCCCTGGTAGCCACCGAACAGCAGCGGCAATGGGTGGAGCTGCGTCGGTTTGTAGATGGCGAAACCGCTGACGACGATGATCACCGCCATCACCAGCACCGCTGAGTACGAGATGCGCTGCGCGGCGTTGTACTTGCCCTGCGGCGGCATCTGCTTGCTGATGTGCAGATCGTGGAGCACCACGTCCTTGGCCTCCCGGGCGGCGTGGCGATCAGGGAGGATGTGACGCCACTCCCGGGTCGCGAGGAGGTAGGTCATGTAGATCGCGCCGTTGATGACGAACAGCCAGCCGAATGCGAAGTGGAACGCCATCCCGCGGGCGAGGCGTCGATCGAGTTCGAACGTCTCGTAGACGGCGTCGGGGAAGAACGCGAACCACTGCCAGCTCCCGATGCCGAGGGCGTAGACGTCCTCGGCCCAGTAGATGCGCAACCCGCTCCAGATCATGATCATCAGCAGCGGGAAGTTGATCCAGTGCAGCCAGCGGATCGCTCGGGGGTGGACGAGGCGGGCGACCGGTTCATCCGGTGGCCGCTCGTTGGTCTGGACGGCCTCGGCGGAGGCGTCGGTGGGGGTGTCGATCGACATGTCGGCGACCGTACGCCCGTCGTGAGCGCCGGTCGATCCACCGCAGGGAGTGTTTCGTGGCCGTTCCCCGACGTTTCGTGATCGGCCACAAGATTCGGCGGAATGGAGCCGACTGGTAGGTTCACGTGTCGAAGGAGGGGCGATGGTGGAACGAGTCGAAGTCGAACGCACCATCTCGGCCGCACCCGAGGTGGTGTGGCAGTTGGTCTCCGACCTCTCGCGGATGGGTGAGTGGTCGCCGGAGAACACCGGGGGTGAGTGGGTCAAGGGAGCCACCGGTCCTGCGGTCGGCGCGAGGTTCAAGGGAACCAACGCTGCCGGCTCGCGTGAATGGTCGACCACGGTCACGGTCATCGATGTCCGCCCCGGGGAACGCTTCTCGTTCCTGGTCACGACCGGGCCGTTGAAGATTGCGGAGTGGTCGTTCGACATCGTTCCGAGCGACTCCGGCTGCCGGGTCACCCAGACGTGGATCGACCGGCGGGGCAAACTGATCACGTTCCTCGGTTCGAAGCTGTCCGGAGTGGACGATCGGGCGACGTTCAGTCGCCAGAGCATGGAACAGACCCTGGCGGGGGTCGCCGCAGTGGCCGAGTCGCCGTCCCCCTGACGCCCGCACGTCGTCGCGGGACTCACGTGGGCGTGCGATGAGCGAAACGGCGCGTATGCGGTCGGTTCGCTCATCGCACGGGACTCACGTGGGTGTGCGATGAGCGAAACGGCGCGTATGCGGTCGGCTCGCTCATCGCAGTGATGGGTGGGGATTGCCGAGGTTCAGGCGGGAGCGAGGACGGTGTCGATCACGTGGATGACTCCGTTGGTGGCGAAGATGTCGGCTTCCACGATCGTCGCGCCGCCGATGGTGATCGTGTCACCGTCGACGGTGACCGGGAGCTCCGTGCCAGCAAGGCTGACGAACGGGTTGTCGACCATGCCAGCGACCATCGCCGAGTCGTCACCGGCCTCCACGACGTGACCCTGCAGCAGCGTTGACAGGAACTCAGTGTCGGCCAGGGCGTCCTCTGCGGTCATGCCCATCTCACCGAGGTAGTCCTCGAACGCCTCGTCGTTCGGTGCGAAGATCGTGAACGGACCATCGCCGCTCAGCGCGCTGGTCAGACCGGCGGCCTCGACGGCTGCCACGAGCGTGGTGAGGTCGTCACGCCCGGAGGCGACGACCAGGAGGTCACCTTCGGCCGCCGCCATCTCGTCGTCGCTCATGTCGTCGGACATCTCGTCGTCGGACATCTCGTCGTCGGACATCTCGTCAGTGGTTTCGGTCATCTCGTCGTCGGACATGTCGTCAGTGGTTTCGGTCATCTCGTCGTCGGACATGGCCTCGGTGGTGGCCGCGCTGGCGTCGTCGGCCGAGTTGTCGTCGCTCCCGCAGGCGGCGAGGGCGAGTGCCCCGACGATGGCGAGTGCTGCTGGTGTGCGGGTACGCATGTTGAACTCCTTGAAGTGGTGATTGTCCCGGTCGGGACGCGGCGCACGGTAGGCCCCGTCGCTACGCGGTCGAACTCCTTCGGGCCGTGTTTCCGAAGGTGCTTGCAGCCGTTGCTCACTCGTTTCTCGATCGCGAAAGGTTTGGGGAACGATTGCCCGGATCCGGTAGGTGCTGGTGCGGTCGGGGAGACCTACCGTGGCCGTATGAGCGACGTTTCCCCCTCAGACGAGCAGCGAGCATGGTTCGAACAGGTGTGCGTCGACTTGCACCGCCGTTACGCAGGCCTGCAGGAGGGTGAACCCGCGTCGTACATCCCGGAGCTGGCGGGCGTGGATCCGGACCGGTTCGCGATCGGCGCCATGACACTGGACGGTCAGCAGATCCTCGTCGGCGACGTCGAGCACGCGTTCACGATTCAGTCGATCTCGAAGCTGCTCGCCTATGGCCTGGCGCTCGAGCTGCACGGCCGTGATGCCGTGCTCGCGAAGGTCGGCGTGTCGCCGACCGGTGACAGCTTCAACGCGATCGAGTTGGACGAGCAGACGAACCGGGCCCCGAATCCGATGGTCAACGCCGGCGCCATCGCGATCACCGACCTGATCGCCGGCGACTCGGTCGACGAGCGTGTGGAGTTGATGCGTTCGATGTACGAGCGGTACCTCGGTCGGCGCCCAACTGTCGACGCGGCCGTGTGGGCATCGGAGCGAGCCACCGGCAATCGCAATCGGGCGATCGCCTACCTGATGTTGAGCCGCGGAATCATCGGTGACGACGTGGAGGAGACGCTCGACCTCTATTTCGCGCAGTGTTCGGTGCTCGTCACCGTGGCGGACCTCGCGTTGATCGGCGCGACGATCGCGAACCACGGGGTTCATCCGCTGACCGGTGAGCAGGTCGTGCCGCGTGAGGTGACCCGGGACATGCTGACGGTGGCGCTCACCTGTGGGATGTACGACTACGCGGGCGAATGGGCCTACTCGGTCGGTATTCCAGCGAAGAGCGGCGTTGGCGGGGGCATTCTGGGCATGCTGCCCGGCGCGGGGGCGATGGCCACGTTCTCGCCCCGCCTCGATGCGATCGGAAACAGCGTGCGGGGGCTGCGCGTGTTCGAGGAACTCTCCGCAGAGTTCGAGATGCACTTGTTCGATCCCGACCGCCCCTGGCGGCGAACGTCGTCGCGCTGACGCGCGGCCGGCGGCTCGGACGACGACGAAGGACGTCACGGCACTGGGCGGTCCGGCCTGAACGGGTACGGTGCGCAGATGCAGATCGGAATCTTCGGAGGACTTCCCGGCCGCGCTGGCCTCGACGGGGTCATCGCCGACGTGCGAGCAGCCGCTGACGCAGGCTTCACGTCCTACTGGATGCCGCAGCTGGTGCAGAACGTCGAGGCGATGAACCTCATCGGCGCGGTGGCCCAGCACGTGCCGACCATTCGGTTCGGAACCTCGGTCGTTCCGACGTATCCGCGGCATCCGATGGTGATGGCGGAGCAGGCCATGACCGCGAGCCTGGTGACGGGCGGAAGGTTCACGCTCGGCATCGGGTTGTCGCACAAGCCGGTCGTCGAAGGGATGTGGGGCGAGTCGTTCGACAAGCCGCTGCGTCACGCTCGCGAGTACCTCGAGGTGCTGATGCCGCTGGTGCGCGGCGAGTCCGTGAGCTTCGCCGGTGAGACCCTCACCGGTCGCGGCAAGTTGGACATCGACGCGCCGCAGCCCCCGGTGCTGTTCGCCGCGCTCGGACCGCAGATGCTGCGTCTCGCGGGTGCGCGCTGCGACGGCACGATC
>JBGSII010000310.1:0-1620 GCA_041742555.1 Ilumatobacteraceae bacterium | reverse complement strand
GACGCCGCGCGGTCGGGGTGATGCTCACGGGCACGACGCCGGTACGCCTCGCGGATCTCATCGGCGGCGGCGCTCGGCGCCACGCCGAGGACGTCGTAGTGAGTCGGACCGGACACTGATCGCTCAGGCTACGAGGGCCCGCGCGTCAATATCCCGCGTCGATGTCGACGAGCCCCAACAGTTCGTCACCGCGGGCGAAGCGGCGGACATTCTCGGTGACGCGCGCGGCCAACAGCGGCTTGGCCATGTCCGGGGTGTTGCCGACGTGGGGCGTGATGATGCAGTTCGGCAGCGACCACAGCGGATGGTCGGCCGGGAGCGGTTCGGGGTCGGTGACGTCGAGCGCTGCACCGCCGATCACACCGTTTCGCAGCGCGTCGACGAGGTCGTCGGTGACGATGTGGCGGCCGCGGGCGACGTTGACGAGCCACGCATGCTGCTCCATCAGGCGGAACTCGTCGGCGCTGAACATCCCCTCGGTGTCGGGCGTCAGCGCGAGCGCGAGCACGACGAGGTCGGCCCCCGGGAGCGCGTCGGCGAACCGGTCGGCTTCGAGCACGGCGTCGACGCCGTCCATGGGTTCGGCGTGGTTCCTCACCACGGTGATGTCGCAGTGCCACGGCTGCAGCAGCCGTACCAGCGACTCGGTGATCCCTCCGCCGCCGAGGATCGTGACGTTGCCGTCGAGCAGGTTGCGCCCGTGGGGCCCCGTCCACTCGGTTGCCTGTGCGTAGGCGCCCACGTGGCGGAGACCGGCGATTCCGAGTGCGAGCGCCATCTCCGCGACCGGTTCGGCATAGACACCCTTGCCGCACGTCCACGTTCGATCATGGTCGAGATGTTCGACGAAGTTCTCGATGCCGGCGAAGGGCAGCTGTACCCAGCGGATGTGGTCGGAACCGTCGAGGGCCTGGCGCAATGCGTCGACCGCGCGCGCGTCGGCCCACACGACGCCTTCCGCATCGTCGGGGCCCACGAGTTCGCCCCCGCCGGCGATGACCGCATCAGCAAGCCAGTCGGGACCGCCCGAGGGGCCGAGGTGAATTCGAGGTGCGTCGGTGTTCGTCATCCGGCGGAGACGGTAGCGGTCGCGAGAACGCCCGCGATCGATCGGGCATGATGAGTCCATGACAGACAGCGCTCCCGCAATCCGCACCGTCGGCGTCCCACGTGAGGTGAAGACCGCGGAGCACCGGGTCGCGATGACCCCCGATGGCGTGCGCGAACTCGAGCGATTCGGTGTCGAGGTGCTCGTCGAGACCGGCGCGGGCGAGGGCGCATCGATCACCGACGCCGACTACGTCGCGGCCGGTGCCGACATCGTGCCCACCGCTGCCGACGCATGGTCCCAGGACATGGTGGTCAAGGTGAAAGAACCCAAGCCCGAGGAGTTCGAGTTCCTTCGAGCCGACCTCACGCTCTTCACGTACCTCCATCTGGCCGCCTACCCCGCCGTCGCCGAGGCGTTGATCGCTGCGGGGACGACATCGGTGGCCTACGAGACGGTGCAGGCTGCCGACGGCTCGCTTCCGCTGCTCGCTCCGATGAGCGAGGTCGCCGGTCGGCTCGCGCCGCAGATGGGTGCGCACTTCCTCGAACGACACAACGGCGGGCGGGGCG
>JBGSII010000309.1:0-1594 GCA_041742555.1 Ilumatobacteraceae bacterium | reverse complement strand
CGAGTTGGGCCGCGCTGCACACCGGCGCGTCGTCGGGCGCGGTGTAACCCCGACCCATCCGGACGGTGCAGCGGCGCAGTGGCACCGCGGTCTGGATCGCCTCGACGACGAGGTTGGCCATCGTTCGCGACGGCAGGGGGCCGAGATGGACTCCCGTTGCCGACGCGTTCTTCACCACCGAGAGACGCGGCCAGGGACTGTCGACATCGAGCTTGACGTAGCAGTACTTGTCGGATCGTGTCCCTGCGCGGTTGTAGCGAGGCAGGAGTCGGCTGATCAGGCGGCTCTCGATCACCTCGGCCGTGAGCGCATCGGGGAGGTCGAGGTGGGTGACCGACTGGGTCTCGCGCAGCATCGGTCCGATCTTTCGGCGGTCGTCGCTGCCGAAGTAGGAGCGGACGCGCTGGCGCAGGTTGGTCGCCTTGCCGACGTAGAGGATCTCGTCGCGCTGACCGCGGAACATGTACACGCCGGGCGATCGGGGGAGGTCTGCGGTCATCTTCAACTTCGCCGATTGGGGGTGGCCGGCGAGCTTCGACAGCAGGACCAGGTCGTCGAGGCCCACGACACCGAGTCCTGCAGCGCGCTCGATCAAGAGGTGCAGCAGGTCCGCAGTCGCGAGCGCGTCATCGAGGGCGCGGTGGCTCGGGCGGTGATCGAGGCGGAATCGTGAGGCCAGTGTGGAGAGCTTGCAGTCCGGCACCTCGTCGCGCACCAACCGCCGGGCCAGCGCCACGGTGTCGACCACGGTGCCCGTCAGCGGGGTTCGTTCAGCGCGCCGACACGCCGCGCGGAGAAATCCGACGTCGAAGCCGACGTTGTGCCCCACGATCACGGCATCGCCGACGAAGTCGACCAGCGTGCCGAGAACGGCCTCGATGCGCGGCGCGTTGCTCACGAGGACATCGGACAGGCCCGTGAGCACGGTGATCTGTGGCGGGATCGCCCGCCCGGGGTTCACGAGCGTCTGGAACGTGCCGAGACATTCGCCGCCGCGCACCTTGACCGCTCCGATCTCGGTGATCATGTCGTCGTTGCGGTTGCCGCCGGTGGTCTCGAGGTCGATGACGCAGAAGGTGACCTCGTGCAGTGGAGTGCCGAGTTCGTCGAACGATCGCTGGTGCGCGAGCTCGGTGATCGAACGAGATGGCATCACCTGCATCCCAGCACGAACAGGCGTACGTTGTCAAGAACACCCGTTCTGCCAGGTGAGTCGGTCGACTATCGTGGCGCCATGTCCGATCCGGGCTCGATCGAGCACCGCCAGCTCCGCAGTGCGATCGAGTACGCCGTCGCGATGGGCGACGAGTTCGCCAAACGCAAGGCGCCGATTCGGGTGCCGCGCGAGGTGCGAGCGGCGTCCGGTCAGGCGCGGATCCCGACGGGTGCGCTGGGACGCCTGCGGCGAGCGATCGATGCCGATGACACGTTTCGCACGACGATCGCCGCCGGTGCGCTGCCCGAACTCGTCGATCCGATCGGAATCCTGTGGCTGCAGCGGCCCGCCGGTTGGGAAGGGCAGGTCCAGCGCCTGGCTCGCGTGATGGCCGCCGAGGTCGCCGAGGCCGACGTACGTACGGCGCTGCGACGCGAG
>JBGSII010000308.1:0-3147 GCA_041742555.1 Ilumatobacteraceae bacterium | reverse complement strand
GTGGTGGCGGTACTCGTCGACCTCCGCCTGCTGGCGCCGGAGCTGCGGGTCCGTGCGAGCCAGACGAAGCACCCCACCCGGCTCGAACCCGCAGTCGATTCCCTCGTCCGCGAGCGTGCGGCCGATCTCGTCGACGGTCTCGATGATCGCCCGCGTCATCGCGATGCCGGCCTCACGTCCCCAGCTCGCGACCGCGCCGCCGAGCCCGCCGGCCAGTTCACCGACGCACCATCCGCCGTTGCGGCCAGACGCACCGAAGCCGACCGTCTCCCGCTCGATGACGAGGACCCGCAAGGACGGATCGGCCCGCAGCAGCGAGTGAGCGCTCCACAATCCGCCGTAACCGCCGCCGACGATCGCCACGTCGACGTCGACATCGCCCTCGAGAGACGGCCGCGCGGCCGGAGGTTCGTCGAGCTGGTCGAGCCACAGCGACCTCGATCGCAGCGCCGGTTCGTCCACGCCGCGATCGTACCGAGGCCATCTCGAGGACCGACCGCCCCTTGCGGTCCCTCGGGTACATTGCCCTCATGCGAGTACTCGTGGTCGGTGCAGGTGGCGTGGGATCGGCGTTCGTCGCGATCGCCTCGAAGCGGGAGGCCTACGATCACATCACCGTTGCCGACATCGACCTCGCCAAGGCCGAGGATGCCGTCGACACGGCAACGAACGCCGAGGGCGGACGTGTCGTCGCCGCGCACATCGATGCCTCGTCCGAAGTGTCCGTCGCAACGCTCGCCCGCGAGATGCGCGCTGACGTCGTCCTCAACGCCTGCGACCCTCGGTTCAATCCGCCGATCTTCGAGGGAGCCTTCGACGCCGGCTGCCACTACGTCGACATGGCGATGAACCTGTCGGTGCCTCACGCCACCAAGCCGTACGAGAAGACCGGGATCCGTCTCGGCGACGGCCAGTTCGCTCAGTCGCCGATCTGGAAGGCCCGAGGGTTGATGGCGCTGTGCGGCATGGGCGTCGAGCCGGGCTTCTCCGACGTCGCCGCTCGCTATGCGGCCGACGAGCTCTTCAGCGAGATCCACGAGATCGGCGTCCGCGACGGCGCCGACCTCGTCGTCGACGGCTACGACTTCGCCCCGACGTTCTCGATCTGGACCACGATCGAGGAGTGCCTCAACCCGCCCGTGATCTACGAGCGCGAGCGCGGCTGGTTCACGACCGAGCCGTTCTCCGAGCCGGAGATCTTCACGTTCCCCGAGGGAATCGGTGCGCTGCAGTGCGTCAACGTCGAGCACGAGGAGGTCATCCTCATGCCACGATGGATCGACACCCAGCGCGTCACGTTCAAGTACGGCCTCGGCGAGGAGTTCATCGACGTCCTCAAGACGCTGCGCAAATTGGACCTCCACTCGACGGAGGCCGTCGAGGTCAAGGGTGTCAAGGTGTCACCGCGCGACGTGGTCGCAGCAACACTGCCCGATCCGGCGACGCTCGGCGATGCGATGCACGGTCGCACGTGTGCTGGCACGTGGGTGACCGGCCTCGGCAAGGACGGCGAGCCCCGCGAGGTCTACGTGTACCACGTCGTCGACAACGCCTGGTCGATGAAGGAATTCGGCCATCAGGCTGTCGTGTGGCAGACCGCGGTCATGCCGGCCGTGGCGATCGAACTGATGGCGACCGGCGTGTGGTACCGGGCGGGCGTGATCGGGCCCGAGGCGTTGCCCCCGATGCCGTTCCTCGACCTGCTCGACGCGTACGGCAGCGAATGGGAGTGGGTCGACTACAAGGACCGCGCCCCCGTCGACTGACGATTGCAGCAGGGGTCTGACCCCTGCTGCAATCAGGCGTTCGGGTCGACGACCCACCGGCCGCGCACCTGGCCGTCGAGGATCGTCAGGCCTCGATCGAGCAGCTCGGTGAGCGGCACCACCTCCGTGATCGTGTCGACCACGTCGGCCGGGAGGTCCTCGGCGAGCCGAGCCCACGCGGCTTTGCGCATCGGGATCGGAGCCATCACCGCCTCGACACCTTGCAGCCGAACGGCGCGGATGATGAACGGCATCACCGTGGTCGGCAGGTCAGCGCCGCCGGCGAGACCACAAGCGGCGACGGTGGAACGGAATTTCATCTGTGCGAGCACCTTGGCGAGCATCGTCGAGCCGACGGTGTCGATCGCCCCTGCCCAGGTCTCCGACTCGAGCGGTCGGGGCGGCTCGGACATCTCCTCTCGGGTCAGGAACGCGGACGCTCCGAGGCTGCGCAGGTAGTCCTGGGTCTCGGGACGTCCGGTCACCGCGGTGACCTCGTAGTCGAGCCCCGACAGAAGGGCGACCGCGACCGATCCGACGCCGCCGGCGGCACCGGTCACCACGATCGGGCCGTCACCCGGTTGCACTCCGGCCGCCTCGAGTTCCATCACACACAACATCGCGGTGAGTCCCGCCGTGCCGATCGCCATCGCACTGCGAGCGCTCATCGACGCCGGTCGGCGGACCAGCCACTCGGACTGCAATCGCTGACGCTGCGTGTAGCCACCCCAGTACCGCTCACCGACCTGGAAGCTGGTCGAGATCACCTCGTCGCCCACCTGCCAGTTCGGCGAGTCGCTCGCGATGACGGTGCCCGTGAGGTCGATGCCGGGCACCATCGGGTAGCTCCGCACGATGCGGTTCCTGCCGGCGAGCGCGAGGCCGTCCTTGTAGTTGAGTGACGAGTACTCGACGGCGACCGTCACGTCACCGTCGGGGAGATCGGCGTCGGTCAGCTGTTCGAGCGCGCCGACGTGGCCGTCGTCGGTCTCGCGCAGCACGAGGGCGGTGAAGGTGTCGCTCATCGCCTCATCGTGGCACGCGTGGCAGAGTGATCTCATGTCCACGACCCCTCCGGAACGAGCAGCGGTCCCACCGATCGTCGACACCACGTGGCTGCGCCACCGGATCGCCGACGACGCGTCGCTGGTCACCTGCCACGTCGGCTCGACGATGGCCGGACCCGGGCCCGAACAGACCTTCATGGGCCGTCACCTGCCCGACGCCCGGTTCGTCTCGCTCGACGACGTCCTCGCCGCTCCCCCCTCCGGCACCGGCGGCCGCCATCCGCTGCCGTCTCCCGACGAGTTCGCCCGAAATCTCGGGGCCCTCGGGATCGGCGACGACGCAACCGTGATCGCCAGCGACTCGCCGAACTGGC
>JBGSII010000307.1:0-22993 GCA_041742555.1 Ilumatobacteraceae bacterium | reverse complement strand
GCCAAGCATGAAGAATTCTTCTGCTGCAAGTGGTCCATGGACAAGGCCTCGGGCGACCCACCACCCACGTTTGCGTGCGGATCTCGCTGGAACGGGCCAGCGAAACCCCGACACAAACGGGTTGGCCTAGCCTGAGAGCGTGAAGGTGCACTGGGTGGGACACGCGTCGACGCTCATCGAGGTCGGCGGGCAGCGCATCCTGACCGATCCCTTGCTCACGCGCCGCGTCGCCCACCTGCGTCGGCGTCGACAAGCCCCAACTCCCGACATGGCCGACGTCGACACCGTCCTGCTGTCGCACGCGCACCTCGACCATCTCCACCTCCCCTCGCTCCGCCGGATACGCCCGACCGCCCGGGTGATCACGCCGGTCGGAACCGGACGGCTGCTCACGGCGGCCGGCTTCGCCGACGTCACCGAGGTACGGATCGGCGACGTCATCGAGCTCGGCGCTCCAGGGGTCACCGCCGAAGTGGTCGCCGCTGCACACAAGCACGGTCGCGGACCACACAGTCGCGTGTCCGCTCAGCCGGTCGGCTACGTCGTCAGCGGCGAAGGCCTCCGCGTGTACTTCCCCGGCGACACCGACCTGTTCGACGAGATGGCCGCACTCGAGAACATCGACGTCGCCCTGCTTCCGATCTGGGGCTGGGGCTCCACGCTCGGCACCGGTCACCTCGACCCGACGAGAGCGGCGACGGCCACCGGGCTGATCCAGCCCCGGATCGTCGTTCCGATCCACTGGGGCACCTACGCCCCCGAGGATGGCAGGCGTCGTCTGCCCACCTGGTTCGACTCCCCGCCCGACCAATTCGAACATGCCCTCGACCAAGCCGGGCTGTCGGCCCATCTCCACCTCGTCCAGCCGGGCGACTCCGTGAGCGTGCCGTGACGGCCCGAACGCCACGTTGGTTCCGGCGCTCGATGGCCGTGTTGCTGCCCGTGCTCGCCGTTGCGTGCACGACCGAGCAGACCTCCGATCCGGGCCCGACGCTCACCACCACCACGAGCACCACGACGACGAGCACCTCGACGACGACCACGCTGGCACCGACGACCAGCACATCGATCGACTCGACGACCACTGCGCCCACCACCCTGCCCAGCGGGCCAGCAGATGCGCTGGTCCCCCTGCTGATCGGCGGCGCGGAGAGCACCGGTTGGCTGTTCCTGGGCGCGTGGCAGCAGGATCGGTGGCAGACGGCGACCGATCCGGCAGGCAACCCGATTCGGCCGGGCATCGAGGCAGGCACTCGATTCGTCATCAGCAACCTCGACGGAGAGACTCGAGCGGTCCTCGGCGAGAACACCGAGGCCTGCTTCGACGGTCGCGTCGGCCCGTCGATCGACGTCGACGTGGCCCCGCCCGATCCGCCCGGCTTCGGCTACAACGCCGTCGCAGTGCTCGAGGAGCGATGGCCGCTCAAGCCCCGTCCCGTCGCGGTCACGTCGGTCTCGCCCGACACCTATCGGGCGCTCGGCGAGGCGGCGTTCGCCGGAGAATCCGTCGATGCGACCAAGGGCGACATCGAGCAGCTCGTCGTCACCGACCTCGATGGCGACGGCGACGACGAGGCGCTGGCCTCGTTCGAGTTCATCCAGCCCAGCGCCGGGCCGGGAGCCGCCGGCGACCTGGCCGCGTTGCTGGTGATCGACGTCACGACGCGGGCCGCCGAGACGGTGCTCCTGTCCGCTGTCGACCAGGAAGCCGACTCGCCGGCGGAGTTCTTCATCGAGCGGTACCGCGTGCTCGACATCGCCGATCTCAACGGTGATGGTCGGATGGAGGTGTTGGTCCACGCCTGGTACTACGAGGGTGCTGGGGTCCTCGTCTACACCTACGACGGTCGCACCCTCACCGAGGTGCTCGCCACCGGCTGCGGAGCGTGACTGTTACATCTGGGGTCTGACCCCAGATGTAACAGTCACCAGGTGTCGATGTTCGGGCGCCGCGGGGCCGACGCCGGGTCCACGAGGGCCCGATGCGTCTCTGGTGCCGCATCGAAGACGGTGGTGATCCAACGTCGGGTATCGGCCGGATCGATCACGTCGTCGATCTCGAAGAACGACGCCACGCTGACCGCCTTCCCGTGCGCGTACATCCGATCGACCATCTCACGGAACAACGCCTCGCGTTCGATGTCGTCCGCGATGGCCTCGAGCTCCTTGCGATAGCCGAGCCGGACCGCACCTTCGAGGCCCATCCCTCCGAACTCTCCGGTCGGCCACGACAGGCATGCGATCGGCGCCTTCGTGGTCCCTCCCATCATCGCTTGCGCGCCCAGCCCGTAGGCCTTGCGAGTCACCACCGACACCATCGGCACCGACAGGTTCGCCCCGGTCACGAAGAGCCGGCTGCAGTGCCTCACGAGCGCGGTGGCCTCGACATCTGGGCCGACCATCATTCCCGGGGTGTCGACCAAGGTGACGATGGGAAGCCCGAAGGCGTCACAGAGCTGCATGAACCGCGCGGCCTTGTCGGCGCCGTCGGAGTCGATCGCACCGGCGAGGTGCCCTGGATCGTTGGCGATGACACCGACGGGTCGGCCTTCGATCCGTGCCAACGCTGTGACCATGCCGACCCCGAACTCGCGGCGCAGTTCGAGTACCGAGTCGACGTCGAAGAGCCCCTCGATCGCCCGTCTGATGTCGTACGCGCGAAGCCGGTCGACCGGGACCACATCGCGCAGCGCCGCCTGGTCGGGCGCAGACCAGTCGCTGACCGGGCCCTGGAAGTACGAGAGGTAGCGCTTGGCGACCTGGACCGCTTCGACCTCGTCGGCGACGACGAGGTCGACGACGCCGTTGCGCCGCTGCACGTCGATCGGCCCGATCTCGGTCGGCTCGAACACGCCGAGCCCGCCACCCTCGATCATTGCGGGCCCGCCCATGCCGATGTTCGAGTCCTCGGTGGCGATCACGACATCGCAGCAACCCAGAATCGCTGCGTTCCCCGCGAAGCAGTAGCCGGCGTTCACCCCGACGAGCGGCACGGTCCCCGACAGCTCCGCGAACCAGCGAAACGCGAGACAGTCGAGGCCGCTGACGCCGATGCCGTCGGTGTCGCCCGGGCGGCCGCCACCGCCCTCGGTGAAGAACACGATCGGGATCCGCAACCGTTCGGCGACCTCGAACAGCCGATCCTTCTTGCGGTGGTTCTGCGTGCCCTGGGTCCCGGCGAGCACGGTGTAGTCATACGAGACGGCAACGACCTTGGAGACGCGGCTCGACACCCCGGCCCCGAACAGCTCGCCATTCACGTCTCCGATCCCGCCGACGAGACCGTCGGCGGGTGTCGATGCGATCAGGTCATCCACACTTCGCCGCCGACGCTGCGCAGCGATCACCAGCGGGCCGTACTCGACGAACGTGCCCTCGTCCACCAGGTCGTCGATGTTCTCCCGCGTCGTCCGACGCCCCCGTGCTCGCCGGCGCTCGACCGCCTGCGGGCGCCGAGCATCGAGCCCGATGTCGTGACGTTCGATCACCTCGCGCACGTCGGCTCGCTCGAGCCCGACTGGCGGCGGAGGAGCGGCCGGGATGGGAGTTGTGCCTGGTACATCGTGAACGCCCGGCGCGATGGCTGACTCGGTGATCCAGGCCAGCTCCTGGCCGATCGCGACCGTGTCGCCGGTTGCGACGCTGAACATCTCGATGACACCGGAGACCGGAGCGACCACCTCGTGGTGCATCTTCATCGACTCGACGAGCGCGAGCACCTGACCGGCCTCGACGCTGGAACCGACCTCGGCGAACAACCCGACGATCGTTCCCTGCAGCTCGGAGGACAGGCTGACGTGGTTGGCCATCACCCTGGTCTAGTCAGCCGGCCGCATCGGGTGAGCGTTGGAACGTCGTGATCGACTGCTCGCCCATCACCAATTCCGCGGCGACCGCGGCGAAGAGCGCCGGCACGATGAATCCGGGCTGTCCCGTCGATTCGGCGACGAACACCACCGCAGCGAGCGGGACTCGGTACCCGGCGCCCAGGAACGCCGCCATCCCCAGCAACACGTACAGCGTCGGGTCGAGCGGGTTGACGATGTCTCCAACGCCACGTCCGACGATTGCTCCACCAACGACCAGTGGCACGAACAACCCGCCGACCCCGCCGCCTGCAAGCGTCGTCGCCGTGGCGAGACATCGCAGGGCGAACACCGCCGCGAGCAGCCAGAGCGCGTGCTCTTCCGACAGCCATCGGATCACCTCGTAGCCCGTCCCGATCGTGAGACTCTCACCGGTCAGCACCCGGCTGACCACGAACAGCGCAATCAGCGTGGCGCTGGCCAGCAGGACCCTGGGGACGACAGGGCGAAACGTGAGGGCCTTGGCATGGCGGATCAACCGAGAGAAGGCCCGTGCGCCGATCGCGCAGCAGATCCCGATCAGGATCGCTCCCGCGAGATCGCGGTACTGGAACGACGCCACACGATCGTTCTGGAACGAGAAGATCGGGTCGGTGTTGCTCAGCGCCACGAACACGAGGTAGCCCGATGCGCTCGCCACCAGAGCGGGCAGCAGCATTCGCCGCGCCATCTCGTCGCGAAACGGCACCTCGAGCGCGAAGATCGCGCCCGTCGCAGGCGCCTTGAAGATCGCCGCGACACCGGCAGCGGCACCCGCGACCAGGAGTGTGCGATGGTCGACGCCACGGAATGCCGACGGAAGCCGGCGCTGGATCATGGCGCCGAGCGCTGATCCGCCGTACATCGACGGGCCTTCGAGTCCCATCGCGCCGCCGGAGCCGATGGTCGTGATCGCCGCGGAGATCCGCCCCATGAACGCCCTCGGGCGCAGCGGATACTCGGGGTCGTGGAACGCGCGCAGGTACTCGTCCGACGTCGCCGACGACGCGCCGTTGCCAAGGGTCCTGAGCAGGATCGCCGAGAGCACGAGGCCGAGACACGGGGCGATCGCCCCGACCCACAGCGGCCCTTGCACGATCTGCTCGAAGACGATCTCGATCACGAGATACTCGAAGAAGCGGACGAACAGTCCCGTGAGTGCGCCGGTCACCGCTGCGAGCAGGACGACCTCGCGGGACCGGCGGACCAGGTCACGGAACTCTCGCGTGCGGATGTCGAAGGTCGAGGGGCGCCATCCCATCGTCACCTTGCCGATCCGCACGACCGCACAGTGTAGGCACCACCCCGAGACGACCCCGGTAACCTCGGCTGCCGTGTCGACGGCGGTGATCACAGGTTCTGCAGGACTGATCGGCTCACAGGCCGCAACACACTTCGCATCGATCGGCCTCGACGTCGTCGGCGTCGACAACGACATGCGCAGGGTGTTCTTCGGCGACGACTCCTCGACCGCCTGGATGGTGAACGAACTCGAGCACGCACTCGGCGAGCGCTACCGCCACGCAGCGATCGACATCCGCGACCGTGTCGGTGTCGACGCGCTGTTCGCGAGCCACGGTTCGGACATCTCGCTCGTCATCCACACCGCTGCGCAGCCGTCGCACGACTGGGCGGCTCGCGAGCCGTTCACCGACTTCGATGTCAACGCCGTCGGAACCCTCAACGTGCTCGAAGCCACCCGCCAGCACTGTCCCGATGCCACCTTCATCTTCACCTCGACCAACAAGGTCTACGGTGACACGCCCAATCGGTTGCCGCTCGTCGAGCTCGACACCCGCTGGGAGATCGATCCGACGCACACCTATGTCGGTGGGATCCGGGAGGACATGTCGATCGACTCGACGCTGCACTCCATCTTCGGCGCGTCGAAGGTCGCAGCTGATGTGATGGTGCAGGAGTACGGCCGCTACTTCGGGATGAACACCTCGGTGTTCCGGGGCGGCACGCTCACCGGACCCAACCACGCCGCAGCGGAACTGCACGGGTTCCTCGCCTACGTGATGCAGTGCACGATGAGCGGAACCCCGTACCGCGTGTTCGGCTACCAGGGCAAGCAGGTCCGCGACGCCATCCACTCGGCGGACCTGATCTCGTGCTTCGACCACGTCCATCGGGCGCCTCGATCCGGTGAGGTGTACAACATCGGCGGCGGACGATTCTCGAACTGCAGCGTGCTCGAGGCGATCTCGATGTGTGAGGAGATCACCGGGAAGTCGCTCGACTGGACCTACGTCGACGACAACCGCGTCGGGGACCACATCTGGTGGATCGGCGACAACAGCCGTTTCGCCGAGCACTACCCCACGTGGACGCTCACCTACGACGTGCGCGCAATCCTCACCGAGATGTACGACGCCAACCGGGAGCGGTGGGCGTGACGACGAGCGACGCCTCGTGATCGACCGGGGCAAGGTCGACATCATCGGAGTCAAGGTCGACGCCGTCGACTACGAGGCAGCGGTGACACGCATCATCGAGGCCGCTGCCGACAAGCGCCCGTATCGGGTCTCGGCACTTGCGGTGCACGGCGTGATGACCGGCGTCGACGATCCGCAGCACCTCGCCCGACTCAATGCGTTCGATCTCGTCACGCCAGACGGTCAGCCGGTTCGTTGGGCGATGAACTGGCTCCACCACACCGACCTGCCCGATCGGGTCTACGGCCCTGACCTGACGTTGGCGGTGTGCCGAGCAGCGGTCGAACGCGACCTGTCGGTGTACTTTCACGGAAGCACCCGCGAGACCCTCGAGCACCTGGTTCGACGGCTCCCCACCCTGGTCCCCGGGATACGCATCGCCGGGACCAGCCCGTCGACGTTCGCAACCTCCACCCCTGATGAGCTCGACGACCTGGCCGTCACGATCCGATCCAGCGGAGCGGCGATCTGCTTCGTCGGACTGGGTTGCCCCCGTCAGGAGGTGTTCGTGTACGAGAACGCAGAACGGCTGGCGATGCCGTGCCTCGCCGTGGGCGCCGCGTTCGACTTCCATGCCGGGCTCGCCAAGGAGCCACCGGCCTGGGTGCAACGCGCCGGGCTGCAGTGGGCACAACGACTCGCCCGAAGCCCGCGGCGCCTGTGGCGCCGGTACATCATCCTCAATCCGCGATATGCCGCCCGAGTCGCCGCACAACGCATGCATCGGTATGCCGCGCCGCTCGAACAGCCGCCTCCGCACGTCGGCTTCAGCTGACCGCGCGACGTCAGTTGCCGGTGTTGTCGATCAACGCTCGAGGCGTCTTGACGAGGATCTGCAGGTCGGTGCGCAACGACACCCGATCGACGTAGATCAGATCCCACTGACCATTCTCGTGCATCGGACCGTTTCCGCGGGCTGACACCTGCCAGAGCCCCGTGAGGCCGGGCTTGACGTAGTGGCGCCGGTGCAGCGCCGACGGGTACTGCTCGACGACGGAGTCGAGTTCGGGCCGTGGGCCGATCACGCTCATTTCGCCACGGAGCACGTTGACGAGCTGCGGCAGCTCGTCGAGGCTGTAGCGGCGCAGCATCCGCCCGATCCGGGTGTGCCGCGGATCGTCGTCGGACTTGTGTGTACGCCGGCGGTCGTGGATCACGTCGAGTCGCAGGGCTCGGCGATCCGGGTGCATCGTGCGGAACTTGAGCACCTCGAACGGCTCACCGTCGACGCCGATACGGCGCTGGCGGAACAGCACCGGGCGTCCCATCGTCGACGCGACCAGCGCGGCGATCACCGCCATGGGGATCGCCGCTGCCACGAGCGCCACGACGGCAGCGATTCGGTCGAACGACGGCTTGATCATGCGGACGTAGAGTCCACGCGGTTTGTCGACCACCGGGAGGTCCTCACGGGGCGCCGCGACGCGTTCGACCGGCTCCGCCACGGAGACCATCGCTTCGGCCCACGGTGATACCGGACCCAACGGCGCGAGTTCACTCATCTTCGTTGTTCACCTTCCGTCAAGCCGCGGGGAGCGAGAACACTCTCCGTGGCACCGCTTCCGCCTCCGGTCACGTTATCGGGAGATTCTCTCCCTCGAATCACGTGCACGACTTGGACATTGTCCCATCCGGGCGGTGTGAGTACAACCACGTTGCCGAACACTTGACAACCACTCAAGGTGAGATTTCCGCCACGACGCTACGCTCCTCGGAATGCACGACGTCGTTCGCTCCGCCGGTCGAGGCGCGGTGCGAGCAGCGGCCGTGGCGACCGCCGACCTGCGCTCTGCACCCGATCTCGTGATCGTCGGCGTCAAGCGCGGCGGCACCACATCACTGTTTCGACAACTCGAACGACACCCGTCGATGGTCCCGCTGGTGCCCTCGGCGCGCCGACTCCCACTCCGAGAGAACATGAAGGGGGTTCACTGGCTCGACAGCGACATGGATCGATCGTTGCGCTGGTACCGCAGCCACTTCGCGACGTCCGCCACGAAGAGGTGGCGCGTTCGTCACACTGGTGCAGCGTTCACCGCCGAGGCCAGCCCGTACTACTTCTTCCATCCGCTCGCTGCACAGCGCGCGGCTGCGCTGCTCCCGGCGACGAGGTTCGTCGTCGTCTTGCGCGACCCGGTCGAACGGACGATCTCCCATTGGGCCGAGCAGACGCGCAACGGCGCCGAGATGCTGTCACTGCGTGACGCATTGGACGCCGAGGACGGACGGGTCGGCGACGACGCGGGTCGACTCGTTGCCGGCACGATCGGCGCGAGTCACGCTCACGAACAGCAGACCTACGCTGCCCAGAGCATGTACGCGCGATCCCTCGAGCGGTGGATCGACGCCGTCGGGAGCAACCGGCTGCAGGTCGTGTTCTCGGAGGACTACTACAGCGACCCGAACAGCGTGATCGATGCGATCCTGCAGGCGGCAGATCTGCCGGCGATGCCGAGGGGCAACGACTCCGAACGCCGGAATGCTGCACCGCGCCCCGCCCACACGGACGAACGCATCGAGGCCGAGCTCATCGAACGATTCCGACCCGACGTCCGCGAGCTCACCGACCGGTTCGGCTTGGTCCCACCCTGGGCCCGCTTCGCGGTCGACGCTCGCTGACAACCATGCGAATCCTGCAGCTGCACGCCCGCTACCGAATTCGTGCCGGCGAGGACGCAGTCGTCGACCACGAGGCCTCGGCGCTGAGGCGCGCAGGACACGAGGTGCTCCAGCTCGTCATCGACAACCCGACCGCTCGACTGGCGACGGTTGCCGGACTGGCGCGAAGCGTGCACAACGCGTCCGCTGCGCGTGTTGTTCGCGACCGGATCGACGTGTTCCGTCCCGACGTCGTCCACGTCCACAACACCTGGTTCAGCCTCTCGTCGTCGGCGGTCGCTGCAGCCGCCGACTCCGGCGTGCCCGTGGTGATGACGCTGCACAACTTCCGCCTCGGATGCCTCAGCACCGATCTCTACCGAGACGGTGCGGTCTGCACCGCGTGTGTCGGACGAGCGCCTCTGCCTGGCGTGCTCCACGGGTGCTACCGAAACTCGCGCGTGCTCTCGGCGCTGCAGGCGACCGAGGTGATGGTCACGCGTCGACGCGGCGTGCTCGATGCCGCCGTCACACGATTCGTCGCGCCGTCGCGTTTCATGGCGGACCGACTCGCCGACATCGGCGTCCCGCTCGATCGCACCGTGGTGAAGCCGCACTTCGTCGACGACCCGGGACCGCGTCACATCGCGCCATCGGCCTCCCGGCACGTGTTGGCCGTCGGCCGCCTCGCGCAGGGCAAGGGCATCGACACCCTGCTCGAGGCGTGGTCATCGAGCGTCGAATCGTCGAGACACGACCGCACGCTGCACATCATCGGTGACGGACCGCAAGCAGACCACCTCCGTCGCCGCCTCCCCGCCGGGGTCGAGATGCTCGGCTGGCGCGAACGCGATGAGATTCGAGCCCGAATGCTCGGTGCTCGCGCAGTGGTCGCTCCATCGGAGCTGTACGAGACCTTCGGCATGGTGCTCGTCGAGGCCATGAGCGCCGGCCTGCCGGTGATCGTCAACACCGCCGCTGGGGCCGCGGCGATCGTCGAGCCACCCCCGGCACTACTCGTACCGCCACACAATCCGAGTGCGATCGCCGCAGCGCTCGACGCGCTCGACGACCTCACCGTCGACACCGTCGGCGCAGCGAATCGGCGGCGTTTCGAACAGCAGTACAGCGAGCCGGTCGGGGTTGCTGCCCTCGAGCGGCTCTACGACGATGCGATTGCCACGGCGGGTGCGTCGTGACACTGCGATCATTTCCACTGTCGCCCCGGATGCTCGTACGCACGCAGGCCGGGCGGTCGGCCCGACGAGTGCGCATGCTCGCCGGGACGTCGGACTGGCGCCGAAACTCGCTCGATGCCCTCGGCGCCGCTGCGGTGTTGTTCGCCGGGACGAGGCCGTGGCCAGCGACAGCCGGATGGCACTGGCCCGGCCTCGACGTCACCGAGGTCGAGGAAGGGCTCCGCTCGTCGTTGCCGAGGCTTCGCGTCGATGCCGCGGTACTGCCACGTCAGCGCGATCGCGCGCGCCTGTCGCTGCTCTGCACTCAGTCCGACCCGGATCGCGCCGTCGTCGTGAAACTCTCGATCGTCGGCGACGGCCTCGAACGCGAGGCGCTGGCGTTGTCGTTGCTCACCGAACGACCGTTGCCCGGTATCGCCACCCCGCGGGTGCTCTCGACCGGGCGCCTCGACGAGCGCACCGCCTACCTCGTCACCGACGCGCTGGGGCTCGATCGTCAACGCCCTGCCTTCGGCGTCGCGCTGCACAGCTTCGAACGCGACCTCGCCGACCGCCTCGGAACGCTTCCGCGCCCGATCGACGCGATCCCGGATGCCGTTCCTGTCCACGGCGACCTTGCACCGTGGAATCTCAGGCGCACCAGCAGGGGCCTCGCTCTCTTCGATTGGGAGTCTGCCGGTTGGGGGCCCCCAGGTTCGGATCTCGCGTACTACCGCACGTCGTGCGCGGAACTTCGCGGCCGACCGCTCAGGACACGACGGCGGTGACCGTCGGCGTCTTCCACGACGAATTGCCCGCCGCATCGAACGCCTGCACTGCGATGTAGTGCGTGCCGGGCCCGAGCGTCGTGAGGTTGACCGACGTCGCCGGCGAGTTCACCAACGCCACCTCGGCATTGTTGCGAGTCACCCGGTAGTACGCCACAGCGACGTTGTCGCGAGACGCGGTCCACGACACATCGATCGACCCGTTCGCCAGCACCGTTGCCACCAGATTCGTCGGCGTCGACGGATTCGACGTGTCCAGTGCTGGTGGAGCCTCGACCACGGCGGTGACCGTCGGTGTCTTCCACGACGAGTTGCCCGCCACGTCGAACGCCTGCACTGCGATGTAGTGCGTGCCGGGTCCGAGCGTCGTGAGGTTGACCGACGTCGCCGGCGAGTTCACCAACGCCACTTCGGCGTCGTTGCGAGTCACCCGGTAGTACGCCACAGCGACGTTGTCACGAGACGCGGTCCACGAGACATCGATCGACCCGTTCGCCAGCACCGTTGCCACCAGATTCGTCGGCGTCGACGGATTCGACGTGTCGAGTTCCACCGGCGGCACAATGCGCGTGAGCGTCGAGGGCGTGGTGGCCGACTCGTTGCCGGCCGCATCGCGAGCGGCAATGCCGATGTAGTGATCACCGAAGCCAACGTCCAGCCGGACGGTCGTCACGTCGCCCGCGACGGTCTGGACGGAGACCCCGTTGCGGTAGACGACATACTCGGCG
Organism: Ilumatobacteraceae bacterium; assembly: GCA_041742555.1. GTDB lineage: Bacteria > Actinomycetota > Acidimicrobiia > Acidimicrobiales > Ilumatobacteraceae > Sva-07. Next base: position 11,418 of record JBGSII010000307.1, on the reverse strand, counting down.
ATGCCGACATCGTCGTTCGATGCAGACCACGTGGCCGTCAACGATGGCCCCGCCGGATCGCCGACCACGACCAGGTCGGTGGGAACCGACGGTCGTGACACGTCGGCGCTGCCGACGACGACCTCGACCGACGGCGTCTTGAAGGACTGGTTCTGGGCAGCGTCGAACCCCTGGACCTGGAACCAGTACGTTCCACCCTGGAGTCCGCTGATGACGGCAGATGTCTCGGTCCCGGCCACGGTGCCCACGTCGACACCGGTCTGGATGATCCGGTACCCGACGACACCGACATCGTCGCTGGAGGCAGTCCACGTGAGTGTCACCGACCGATCCGCGCCGACGGAGTACCCGAGATTGCCAGGCGTCGAGGGAGCAGCACCGTCCGTGGGGATCAGGACGGTCGACGTGGCCGAGCGATTCCCGGCAGGATCGACGGCGCGGACGAAGTAGCGGTCGGCCGGCGTTCCGGTCGGGTCGACGTAGGTATCGGTTGAGATGAGTGGACTGATCACACGATCGTTGCGCAGCACCTCGTAGCCAACGGCGCCGCCCTCGTCGTCGCTCGACGGCGACCAGGTCATGCTGACGCCCCCACCCGAGCGGGTCGAAGCTGCAGCCGAACCCGGAACGGTCGGCGCTGCCGTGTCTCGAGGACAGAACTTCGAGAAGCTCTCGAGATACTGCCGTTGGCCATTGATGTACGGACCGCCCAGCATGTCTCCACCGAACCACAGGCAACCGGCCACATCGGTGTGGAGCGCCCAGACGCCCGCTGTGTAGGCGGACCCGAGACCCGGAACCCAGTCCCGCTCGTACGCATGGGTCTCGCGATCGAACATCCCGATCCAGTTGTACACGTCCGCACGGGTGAAGTTGGTGAGCGACGGCCAGGCGGTGGCATCCGCGTAGATCCAGGCGTTGCCGTGGCTGCCCTGCATCACCTTGTCGCCGCTGAGCTCGATGACTTGCGTGTCGCCACCTTGGTCGGCGGTGACGAACCCGCGAAGGAACTGGTGATCAGCGGCGCTGTACACCTGGGTGTCGTGCTCGGACCCTCCATTCCAGACGTCATCTCCGAGATCGAGCACCGCGAACTGGTACTGCCGGCTCGTCGTCGGGGTCGTCCACACCTCGTTGGCCAGACCGACTATCGGCTGGCCGGTGTCGGCCCTCAGGGTGGCGATGCTCCGCCGGTTGTTGCCGTTGACGCCGGTGAATCGGCCAGCGACCTGTACCCGTCCGTGTGCGGCATCGACGTCGAAAGGGACCCCGCCGACATTGGGCCGGAACGCGCGATCCGGGTCGCCGTTCGCCACGGACACCTTGGCCATCCGACCCATGCTCAGCGTCCGGCTCGGGCCGGCGACTCGGGTGAAGTTCCCCCCGACGTAGATCGCAGAACCCTCGCGATCGATCGCGAACGCCACGGGACGACTCGTCGTTCCGCTGACGCTCAGCGAGGCCCGCCACGTCGGGTCGACCAGTCCCGTGATCGGATCGAGTGCGGCCAGTGCCCGGGTCCCGGACGCGCCGTTGATGTTGGTGAACTGGCCCGCGACGATGAGACGTCCGTCCGCAACCTCGAGATCCCAGACGGTTCCGTCGAGGCGCGGCCGGAACGACGGGATCCATGCCCCGGTCCGACGATCGAACGCAGCGAGATACGAGTGTGCGACCAACTGCCCTGTCGTTGCGTCCCGGACCTGGGAGAACTTGCCGCCCACGTAGATGCGGTCGCCGAGACTGGTGATGTCGAGGACCGGTGCTCGCAGGTCGGGCTCGGAATCGCCGAGGGTGTTGAGTCCGACGACACCGCCGGCGATTTCTTCGGGCCGATCGTCGAGCTGTGGCGTCAACGTCTGGGCAGCCAGACCTTCGTCGGGGATCGCCGGCAGCGACGGCGTGGTCAGTCTCGGCCGCAGGAACAGCTGGGTGAACGGAATCGCCGAGTTCTCGGTGTTGTACTCCCACAGGTACGACGAGTCGTTGCGTTGACCATCGACCGAGCCTCGATAGGAGAACCCCGCCTGGCGGCCGTGGCCGCTCCACGGGAACGTGAACCAGCCGTTGCGGTTCGTCGCACTGCGGTTGCCGGCGCCGACTTCACCCGACATCTTGATGCTCGAGTCCTTGGCGTTCGAGCCGGTTCCAGCGACGCCGTCGATCGAGAACGACGCAAGACGATGGCCACCGTCGAGCGCCCAGGACCACGTGGTGAGGTCGAGGAATCGCCAGCGCAGCTCCTGCCACTGTGTCCCACCGACGTTCTTTGCGCGACGGACGCGAAGGCCGTCCGGGAGATCCTTGACGGCGCCACCACCGAGCAGTGCATCGATCGTGACCGAGGACAATGCTGCCGGCGCGAACGCGTCGGGCCCGGCGGCGGGCTCGGACACACGCCGGATCGTCGACTGGCCCGAGTCCTGGAACGTCCACCCGTCTCGTCCACGTCCGATCAGGACCCAACCACCACCATCGGTCGTCATGTCGCAGTAGAAGCGTTCGGGTCGGACCAGCCCATCGTTGCGGAGCCAGTAGACCCCGTCCTCGCTGGTCGGATGGTTCTGCTTGATCTCCCAACACGACGCCGCAGCGTCAGCCGAGCTCACACCGCTCGACGGCGTCCGAACGGGAGCGGGAGCCGGTGCCGGCTGCGACTCCTGGGCGGACGCGTCGGCGACCAGTCCAACGATCGCGGCGCCGGCCGCGAGAGAACCGACGGCGAGCAGCGCCGTCAGGGATCGGGCCCGCCGCCCGATCCCCGACGACGCAGGACCACCACCGGTCGCGTTGACTTCGTGGCTCCACCACATGACGAACTCTTTCCACCCGCTGTCGAACAGATCTTCGGCGCTCTCCGCCTCCGACAGTATGTCCGTGCCAACCCGGACAACCACCCAACGTGGTCAAGATTGGGACGAAAACCACACGCCGTGCGGTACTGTGGCTGCGCAACGTGATGGTCGTCTGGGAAAAGTCAACGTCAATTCAAGAGCGAGAGAGTTCCGACCGAAACACGATCGATGTATCCGATGATCACACGGTGGCTCTCGACGGGCGAGGTCGACCGCTGATGAGTTCGACATTGCCCGAAGCCAGCTCGATCGGTCCTGTCGAGGCGTTCTGGCGATACCGCGCGTGGACGGTGCCGATCACCCTCGTCATCGGATTGCTGGCGGGGCTCTTCGCGCTCGCGACCAGCGGCACCACGACCGCGACGACGACCCTCTTTCTCACCGACCCGCGCGGGACACCGGTCTTCCGCGACGGATCGAGCAGCCCGACCGACCTCGCCCGCTACGCGCGTCAGCGCGCGGAATTCGCCGACTCAGCCGCAGTCCATCAGGCTGTGGTCGACTCGATCGACGCCCAGCGCGACGCGCTCTCGGCCGATCCGGACGTTGACGACGGTGACCTCCCGCGAGCCGAGACGGTGGAGTCGATCGACCAGGCAGTGTCGACGGGAACGACCACGAGCGCCGACGTTCGGATCGACTGCACCGCGGACGCTGCGGAACGGGCGTTGCTGATCTGCGACGAGGTCGTGGCGGCGTATCTCCTGCTCACCGAGCAGGAGATCACCGCAAGTGCCGATGCCGCCATCGAGGCGTTCATGATCGAGCGCGATCGCCTGGTCGCCGAAGGCGGCGGGCAGGACACGATCAACCAGATCGACCTGCAGATCGCCGAGGTCCGATCCGAGGCTGCGCTCCTCGGCGACGGCGTCGAGTTCGTCGAGCCCGCTGAAGTCCAGGCAGATGCCCGCATTCTTCCAGCGCTGCAGTACACGATCGCCGCCACGCTGTTCGCAGCGTTCGGCCTGGCGATCATCGCGTGGTTCCGAGCGGGACGTCGACCGGTCATCGCCAGCAGCTCCGACGCCACAGCGAGCCTCGACGCCCCGCTGCTCGGCGAGGTGACGGAGCCGCCGGCGAGGTTGTTCGACCCTGCCGACCCACCGGGAGCCGCCTATCAGCTCCTGGCGACGAGTCTCGGTGCGGTCCATCCGTCAGGGGGGGTGATCCTGGCGGCGACCGCCATCCCGAGCAGCGACGCTGCCGAGACGATCGCTCGGCTCGCGGTTGCCGCAGCGCGCGAAGGCCGGCGGATCCTGGTCATCGACGCGAATCTTCGCGACCGCCGGCTCAGCAGACTGTTCGGCTTCGAGCAGGCGGTCGGCGGTCTGACCGAACTCCTCGCCGGCATCACCGCGATCGACGACGTCCGTCGATCGGTCGGCGTCGGCGGCGAGGCGACGCTCGATCTGTTGACCGGCGGCCGATCGGTCGACGATCCAGCCGGTCTGTTCCGTTCACAGGCCGCTCGCTCGACACTGCACACGTTGCGCAGCCGCTACCAGCTCGTCCTCATTGCCGTGCCACCGCTGCTGGCAGTTGCTGACGGATCGGCGCTGGCCGGCGAGTCCGACGGTGTCATGATCATCGTCGAGCGAGGCACGGATGCCCGTGACCTCGACATCGTCCGCCAGCGACTCGACGTGTTGCGCACCGACCTGATCGGCGTCGTGTACGACCATCGCGCCAACGAACCTGGGCGCTGACATGAGCCGCCGCCCGCTCGGCGCGGTCGTGTCCCAGGTGGTCGTGGCAGTCACGAGCCTGCTGCTCGCGATCGTCGTGCTTCGCGAGCTCGGAGCGAGCGGTCTCGGCACGTTCAGCTTGTTGTTCGGCGTACTGGTCACCGTCAATGCGCTGCAGACCGGCTGGATCGGCGACTCGCTGACCGTGCTCGACCGATTCGATCCGGGCATCCGACGAGCACTCTTCCAGTCGCAAGCGATCGCCCTCGTGGCGATCGGTGTCGGAAGCTGGGCGATCGCGCTGCTCGTCGACGGCGTCGACGCAACGACGGCGATCCTGTTCGCATCCGCCTCGACGGCCTGGGCGCTCGAGGAGACCCTTCGGCGACTGCTGATCGCCCGGCGCGAGTTCTGGCTTCTGGTCGCGAACGACGCGGCCTTCGCGGTCGGTACGTTCGGGTTGCTCGCAACCGTCGCCGCGACCGGCACGGCACTGACACTCGACATCGTGTTCACCTCGATGCTCGCTGGTTCGATCGTTGCGATCGGCCTCGCCATCGTTCAGCTCCCTCGCATCGAACTGCTCCGCGGCCCTGCCGCAGCAGCGCGCATGAGCCAGCTTGCCTCGTTCGCGAGCTGGCGTTCGGCCCAGGTCGGACTCCGGCCCGCGACGCAGGCGCTCGTGCGCGCCATCGTCGCGACCACCGTCGGGCTCGAAGCGGTCGGTCTCTTGGAGGCGGCGCGTCTCCTGGTTGCGCCGGCACTCACCGTGGCGAACGGGGCCGGCATGTTCTTCCTCCCGACCTACTCGGATCAACTCCGCCGCCGCGTCCGACTCACTCCGTCCGTCGGACGGGCCATGGCGCTGATCGCCGCCATCTGTGTTTCGTACGGGCTCGTCGCAGTCGTGTTCCGTCAGCGTCTGGCCGAGGTCCTCTTCAGCGATGCATCCGATGCCACCACGCTCGGCGTTGCCTCGTGGGTCATGTTCTCCGTCGCCTTCGGGATCGGTCTGCCGGTCGGTGCCGCCAATGTCGCTGCTGGCCAGTCTCGACAGACGTTCGTGATTCGCCTGGTCGATGCGGTGATCGGCGCCTCGATCGCTGGTCTCCTCGCACTGTCGGGATGGGTCGCTGCTGTTCCGATCGGCCTGGCCATCGGCGCCTTCGTCGGCGCAGGACTGCTCTTTCGTGCGGCGTCCACCAACATCCAACGGTTCGCCGAGACCGACCTCGACCATGCGAGCGCGCCGCCGAGCATCCCGCCGGCAGTCGCGGATCGGAGACCGGAGCCGCGCGACGACCCCGTCCACTGGCGGTGGTCACCGGAGCCAACCGACCCGATCGGCTCGACATCGAAGCCCCCGGCGCCTCCCGTCCGGCCTCGACCGTCGCGTGGTCGCCCCGCTGTGCGAACCTCCCGCAGGGGTCGTGCGACGCCGATCGACTGGGGCCGCGAGCTGCTGTGGATCACGCCGCTCGTGCTCATCGTTGCCGTCGAGTACAAGTTCCGTCGGCGGAGCATCGACGACGCATTGTCGGGTTCGATCGACATCATGATCGCGGTCGAACTCGCCACGCTTGCCGTGATCGGCACGTGGTCGCTGTGGAAACTCATCCCCTCCAAACCTCGGCTCGAACCCTTGATGATCGTGATGTGGGGCTACATCCTCACGACAGCGGTGAGCGCGCTGTACTCGCCCTTTCCGATGCTCGCACTGGCGAGGGCTGTCGAACTGATCATCATCGGCACGGTCGTCCATCTGGTGTCGAGCCAGGGGACCTTCTCCACCATCAGCCGCCTCCTTCACGGCTGGGTCGCCTTGATCTCGGGGTCGATCGTCGCCGGACTCGTCTACGTCGCGCCGACGACTGGCCCTCAAGAAGGTCGGTTCACGTGGTTGTCGGTGCACAGCGTGAGCGCCGGTTCGATGCTCGCAGTGTCCGTGCCGATCGTGTTCGGGTTGTGGATCGCCGCAGCACGGCGACCGATGCCGTGGCCGCGCTGGGTGTACGGCGCACTGTTGGCGTTGCAGATCGTGTTCCTGCTCCTCACCCGCACGCGAGGGTCGATCGGTGGCGCGCTCATCGCCATTGCCGTCATGGCATGGCTCGCCTCGGGCCGCAAGGCCCGCCCGGAACTGGTGCTCGGCGGCCTCATCGTCAGCGGCGCCGTCGCGCTGGCGTTCGGACGCCCGATCCTCGAGTTCCTGACCCGCGGTGAGTCCGCCGATCAGATCGGCACGTTCAACCGGCGCACCGAGATCTGGTCGCTCGCGTGGGAGTCGTTCCTGCAGCGCCCGATCTTCGGGCTCGGGTTCAACTCGGCCAAGGGCGTGTTCTTCGACGAGACCGGGCTGGGCGGCGCCCACAACTCCGTCATCAACGTGATGATCGACGTCGGACTCGTGGGCTTGATCTGGTGGGTGGTCCTCGTCGTGAGCGCGCTCGTGCTCCTCGGCCGGCTGCGGAGCCGGCAACGCCGGTCGCCGACCCTCCTTCCAGGTGCGGTCGGAACCGCCCGTTCCGACGAGACCATCCTGATCGGCATCTTCGTCGCGCTCTTGATCAACAGCATCACCACCGAGGGGCTCGGCGCGGGCGTCAACGTGATGGCGATCTGGCTGTTCCTGGCCTGTGCGTGGATGACGATCCTCGACGTGAACCAACGCGAGCAGGCCCACCGAGCGACACGACGTCGGCAGGTCGAACCTGCGATGTCGAGCTGATCGCCGCATACGCTGCCGCAATGGCACGAGTCGTCGTCACGGGTGGAGCAGGGTTTCTCGGATCGCACCTCTGTCGCGCCCTCTTGGAACGTGGTGATCAAGTCGTGGCGCTCGACAATCTGGTCACCGGCTCCATCGACAACATCGAGGCACTGTTCGGCGCCCGGTTCACCTTCGTCGAGCATGACGTCAGCAACTATGTCTGGGTTCCCGGCCCCGTCGATGTCGTGATGCATCTCGCAAGTCCTGCGAGCCCTGTCGACTTCGAGCGGATTCCGATCCAGATCCTCAAGGTCGGCGGCCTCGGGACGCACAACGCGCTCGGACTCGCACTCGCAAAGGGCGCCCGATTCTTCCTGGCGTCCACGTCCGAGGTGTACGGCGACCCGCTCGTCCACCCACAGCCCGAGGAGTACTGGGGCAACGTCAACCCGATCGGCCCACGCGGCGTGTACGACGAAGCCAAGCGGTACGCAGAGGCGATGACGATGGCGTACCACCGCCACCACGGCGTCGACGTGCGCATCGTGCGGATCTTCAACACCTATGGCCCGCGGATGCGACCGGACGACGGGAGGGCGGTGTCGAACTTCCTGGTCCAGGCGTTGCGCGGTGAACCGATCACGATCTTCGGCGACGGCTCCCAGACGCGGTCCTTCACCTACGTCGACGACGAGATTCGCGGGTTCCTCGCGCTGCTCGACTCCGATGTCACCTCGCCGATCAACATCGGCAACGACAACGAGTTCACGATCTCACAGCTCGCCGAGGTGATCATCGACGTGACGGGCTCGTCGAGCGAACTCGTCCACCTCCCACTGCCGATCGACGACCCGATGCAGCGCAAGCCCGACCTCACCAAGGCTCGGACCCTGCTCGGCTGGGAACCGACCGTGCAGCTGCGCGAAGGAATCGAGCGAACCGCCGACTACTTCGTGTCGCTGTTGGGCTGAACTGTCCGGGCCCGAGCTCAGCGACGCCCGACGCCGTCGTACTCAAGGCCCGCCTCGCGCACGAGGAGTGGGTCGAGCAGGTTGCGCGTGTCGACGACGGTCACCGGACCCGACACGCGAGCAGCGAGGCTCGGCAGATCGATCTTGGCGAACTCCGGCCATTCGGTGAACACTGCCAGCACGTCGGCGCCATCGGCCACGTCGAGCGCTTCTCCGACGAGTTCGATGCCGTCGAGGACCAACTCCTGGTGCGGCGTCAGCGCGCGGGTCGTCGTCGGGTCGTAGGCACGAACACATGCTCCGAGGGCACGCAGTTCGGCGATGATGGCGAGCGCTGGCGACTCGCGCAGGTCGTCCGTGCCGGCCTTGAACGTCAGACCCAGCGCGCCGACGGTGACTCCCGCGAGGTCATCCTGCGTCCGTCCGACCGCCACTCGAATCTTGTCGACCATTCGCTCGAGCTGTTCGTCGTTGACGTCGATGACTCCACGCATCATCGTGAAGTTGTACCCGTGGTCCTCTGCGATCTTGACGAGGGCGCGGGAGTCCTTGGGGAAGCAGCTCCCGCCCCAGCCGGGGCCGGGCCGAAGGAACTGGCTCCCGATCCGCTGATCGGATCCGATCCCGTCGACGACCGCAGCGACATCAGCACCGACGGCCTCGCACATTGCAGCGACCGCGTTGACGAAGCTGATCTTCATCGCCAGGAAGCCGTTGGCCGCGTACTTGATCGTCTCGGCGGACGCCGGGTCGGTGATCAAGATCGGCGTGTCGATCGTGGCGTACAACTCGGCCACCCGCTCGGCCGCTTCTCGATCGGCGCTGCCGATCACCACACGATCCGGGCGCAGGAAGTCGTGCACGGCTGTGCCTTCGCGCAGGAACTCGGGATTCGACACGACGAAGACGTCATCGCGCTGCAGAACTCGTTCGACCGCGAGGGTCGAGCCGACGGGAACCGTCGACTTGTTGACGACGACGGCTCCCGGCCTCAGCACGGGAGCGATCTGAGCGGCGGCCTGCTCGATGTAGCTGAGATCGGCGCTGCCGTCGTCGCCCTGCGGGGTCGGAACACACAGGAACACGATGTCGGCGTCGCGCGCCGCGGCCTCGGCACCGAGCACGAACTCGAGCCTCCCTGCGGCCCGTGACTCGTTGACGATCGCTTCGAGACCCTCCTCGACGATCGGGATGTGGCCGTCGTTGAGCATCGTGACCTTGCGCTCGTCGACGTCACCGCAGACCACGTGGTGGCCGAGGTGCGAGAAGCAGGCGCCGGTGGTCAAGCCGACGTAGCCGGTACCGACCACGCCGAGTCTGATGGGAGTCGACATCCGCACGAGGCTATCCCCAGACGGCCTCTGGCTGGGCGCAAGAACCGCTCAAGGCCCGTTCAAGATCCGGCGATTCGGCCGTCGTGCATCCCAGAAGGACAACGAATCGTTGGGTACCGTCGCTGTCGTGGACGCGGAACTGGAGCTCGCCTGCGGCTCGAATCCATCATGGGTCTGCGAGACCGTCTTCGACCTCACCGACAACCGGTACCTCGCTGGGATCGCTGACGGGCTGGTGTCGGTCGTCGTCATCGTCCTCGTCGCCTGGGTCCTGTCGATCGTCGCTCGGCGCTACCTCGCCCGCGTGGTTGCGCGGGTCGTCGCCCCGGACAAGACCGCGGCGGCACGACAGATCCAGAAGCTGGGCGATCGGGCCACCACCCTGGTCGCCGAACCGATCGGGATGACCGACGACCCACGGCGCCAGGCCCGCCTCGAGTCGATCTCGCTCGTCGTTGGCAGTACCGCCGCGGTCGTGATCTGGTCGATCGCGATCATCCTGGTGCTCGGCGAAGTCGGCGTCGACCTGGCGCCGCTCATCGCCGGCGCCGGGATCGCCGGCATCGCGCTCGGTTTCGGTGCACAGAGTTTGGTCAAGGACTGCATCGCGGGGCTGTTCATGCTGCTCGAGGACCAGTACGGCGTCGGCGATGTCGTCGATCTCGACGAAGCGAGTGGCGTCGTGGAGAAGATCTCGTTGCGCACCACGGTGCTGCGCGGCGTCGACGGCACGGTGTGGCATGTTCCGAACGGCTACGTGACCCGGGTCGGCAACCGGTCACAGCTGTGGTCGGTGGCACTCGTCGACGTGGCGGTCGCCTACAACAGCGACCTCGCGACAGCACGACAGGTGATCCTCGATTGCGCTACGGATCTGATCGAGAGCGAGGAGTGGTCCGCAGTGGTCCTCGACCCTCCGCAGCTCCTCGGTGTGGAGGCCCTCGGGGCCGATGGCATCACGATCAGGGTCACGATCAAGGTCGAACCCGGCGCCCAGTGGAGCCTCCAGCGTGCGCTGCGAGAGGCGCTGAAGGCTGCGCTCGACGACGCGGGGATCGAGATCCCGTTCCCGCAACGGACGATCTGGGTGCGCCGTGACGACGGTGTGGACGCCACCGACGCCACGGGCGACGATCCGTTCGGTGACGCATCGTGATGCATGATGACACCGTGACGGTGCCACGAGGTCGGCGATGATCGCGATCCTCGCTCCATCGTTCACGGTCGCATGGTTGTGGCTTGCCGCGCTGTTCGTCGCAGCCTCGTGGCTCACCTTCGTCCGAGCACGCGAACGTCTGCTCCCACCCCGGCCGGACCCGGCGAAGGTGGCCGGGTCGCTGCGATCCGACGCACCGGCGGTCGTCAATCTCCTGACGAACGACTGCACGGTGACCGCCTCGGGGTTCCGTGCCACCATGCTCGACCTGGCCGCACGCGGGTGGCTGCGCATCCTGCCTCCAGACGACGAACTCGACGAGCTCGCCCGGGTTCGCCCGGCCGCAACCGCGTATCAGGGCGACGCGCTTCGTCCTCACGAGCGATTGGTCCTCCAACACGTCCTGTCCCGGTTCACCAGCGACCGCGCCATCCCCGCCCGCTATCTCGCTGTCGACATCCGGGGATCGTGGTGGCGCCGCTTCAGCGGACTGGTGGTCGACGAGGCCGTTCAGGCGGGGCTCGTGCGGCGGCGCTGGGCGATGTCCGATCTGCTCGCGCCCGGTGCGCTCTGGGTCGGCGGGGCCTTGTGTTGGCTGCTGGCACGAGGCACTGGGGACACCGATGTCGCGGTCATCGACTCGGTGGGTGTGCCTATCGCCGGTTGGATCGTGGCGGCGACGCTGATCGCCGGCGTCGTCCGCGTCG
>JBGSII010000306.1:0-10950 GCA_041742555.1 Ilumatobacteraceae bacterium | reverse complement strand
GTTCGGCACCGACGGCCGAGTGCTCGAGTCGGTGGGACCCATCGGGAGCTACGGCGCCCGCTCGGTCATCAACCTCAGCACCGGTGCCATCGGCGTCGTGGGTTACTCGGGCATCAGCTCAACCGCCGACGTCGCAGCGTTCCATCGGTTCGACGCCTACTCGGGTGTCTCCTTTCTCCGTAACGTGCCTCTCTGATGGATCGGTGACGCGTGCTGGGGCATGACGACGTGCGGACGATGCGGGACTGGTTCCCCGCGGTCCGCCGCGGCGGGGCGTGGAGCGTGAATCGTGGTTTCGCCGATGGGGTAGCGTTCGACGGGGTTGTCTGAGCGGACGGAGACGGAAGATGCGAGCGCTTGGCAGAGGTCTGGCCGTGAGCCTGGCTGTGGCGGCCGGTTCATTCGCGGCGTACCAGCCAGCTGTGGAGCAGGTGGCTGCTGCGCCGCCGGGTTTCGTCACCGCTGACGGCGACGACCTCGTGCTCGACGGTCAGCCGTATCGGTTCACCGGCATGAACGTGTACCACGCGAACAACACCGCGTTGTGCTGGAACCCGATGACCGACGCGGTGCTCGAGGCGTCGCTCGACGAGATCGGCACGGGCCGCGTGATCCGGGCGTGGTTCTTCCAGTCGCTGGCGACCGACGGTGGCGTTCGTGTTTGGGCGGCGTTCGATCGCCTCATGGCCTTTGCGGCGAGCCGCGGTATGAAGGTGATCCCCACCCTCGGCAACCAGTGGTCGGACTGCGACGGACCCGACGGTGGCGAGGGCGCCGACAAGGACGAGGCGTGGTACACGGCCGGCTACGAGTCCGAGACGGCGCCGGGAGGCTTGGTTCCCTACCGGGACTGGGTCGCCGAGGTGGTCGACCGCTACGCCGACGATCCGACGGTCCTGATGTGGCAACTGATGAACGAGGCGGAGGTCAAGCCCGTCGTCGGTGACGGTCTGCCGTGCAGCACTGATGCCGCCCAGATCCTGCGTGACTTCGCGTCCGACGTGTCGACGCTGGTGAAGAGCATCGATCCGGACCACCTCGTGAGCCTCGGCACCATCGGCGGCGGCCAGTGCGCGACGTCGTTCGAGGAGTATGCGTACGTGCACGATCTGGCGACGATCGACGTATGCGAGTACCACGACTACGGCGCTCCGACCGAGTCGTTCCCCGGCGACGAATTCAACGGGCTCCAGAAGCGCATCGACCAGTGCGATCTACTCGACAAGCCGCTCATCATCGGCGAATCGGGCATCCGCCCGACCGCAGTGGGTGCTTCGCTCGAGGCGCGCAGCCACGCGTTCCGCTCGAAACTCACCGATCAGTTCGGCGCTGGCATCGACGGAGTGGCGCTGTGGGCATGGAGTCAGGCCGGATCGACCATCAACGACTACGACATCGGCCCCGGCGACCCGGTCCTGGCCGTGCTGGCCGACGTCCTCGCACCCCCAGGCACGACGGTGCTCGTGTCCGGGGCGATCGACTTCGACGGATGGACGGGCTACCCCGTGCCGGCCGCGCCGACGCCCCCCGATGAGGCCCGGTACACCGTGTATGCGACCAGGGTCGCGGTCGACGCGGCCGGCAGCGTGTTCGTCCGCGATTACGACACGATCGTGAAGGTCGACCCGCTGACGAGCGTGACCCGACGAGTCGCCGGCTTCTACGGCGACCCGGCCGCGGTCCCGCCGTATCCGGTCGTGCCCGACGGGATCGGTGAGGACTCCTTGACGGTTGGCACCGGCTGGTCGAGACACCTCGTCGTCCTCGACGACGGCCGGCTGCTGTTCAACAACGACAGCACTGGCAACGCCCCACAGGTGTTCTCGGCGCCCGTCGCCGGAGGGACCATCGAGGTGTTCGCCGGCGATGGCACCACCGGCCTCCCGGCCTCGGGTGCGCAGGCCTCGATGACGCCACTCGACGAAGTCAACGGCCTGTTCGGTGCTGCGGGTAACGCCGCCTGGATCCTCGGCGGCTACGACGAGACGTTCACCGTTCAGCACGCCCACCTTGTCGGTGCAGACGGGACCATCTCCACGTACGCCCTGCCCGCCAGCGACGCGCTGGCCGTGTCCGGCGACGAGCTGTTGGCGATCGGTGTCGACCAGGCACCGGTCGAGGCAGCAGTCGTCCGGCAGTACGAGTCCGCGCTCGACCCGCAGTACGAGGCCACGCTGCACTCGCTCGATTCCGCGGGCGCGTTGACGAGCACACCGATCACAGGCCCGTGCCGAACGCTCACCCCGACCCGCAGTGCGTTCGCCTCGGATACGTCGTTGCGGTACATCGCCGAGAACCAGGCCGTGTCGCCGTCCGAGTTGGTCGAGTGTGTCGTCGACCTCGCAACCGGCATCTCCTTCACGAATCCGCTGGACCCCGATCTCGCCGGATGGCTCGGCGGCACCGACGACGGCACCATCCAACAACGCGCCGAGTCGCCGGCGCAGTGGGATCCCGTGTCCGAGTCGTGGTGGTTCATCGGGCGTTCAGACCGGACGGATGGCCGCAACTCGCTCGGGTTGTATCGCCATGGCCGAGCGCTGCCGCCGGCTCCCGATCCCACTATCACCCTTGGCGTCGTCACGTCCCCGGCGGGTGGCGCGGGAACCATCAGCTTCTCTGCGCCGTTCGGTGCATCGCTCGGCGACGGCGATCAGACCTCGCCGGTCTCGGTGCCGGCGGGAACCCATGTGGTCAGCGCGGCACCGGCAGCGGGCTGGGTGATCTCCGACGTGAACTGCGACGACGCTGACTCCGGTCCCGGTGCAAGCCCGGACACGGTGTCGTTCGTCGTCGACCCGGACGAGGACGTGTTCTGCAGCGTCGTGATCGACAAGGTGCTGCCCGTCATGACGGTGGCCGACGTGTCGTTCCAGGAACCCCTGACCGGCCAGGCCGTGCGGAGCTTCGTGGCGTCGATTCCTGCGCCGACCGCTGCTGCCGTGACGTTCACGGCGAGGACCACGAACGGCACTGCGGTGGCGGGCAGCGACTATGTGGCGTTGGCGTCGAAGGTGTTCACGATTCCGGCGGGTGCGGTGTCGGTGTCGGTGCCGGTCACGGTGCGGGGTGACGCGCTGGACGAGCCGGATGAGACGTTCAACCTGGTGTTGAGCAACCCGGTGGGTGCCACGCTCGCAAGGACCACGGCGGTGGCCACGATCATCGACACCGATGAGCCGCCGGGGCTCTCGGTGGGTGATGTGAGTGTGGCGGAGGGCAATGGCACCAAGACGGTGTCGGCGGTGGTGACGTTGTCGGCGAAGCTGAAGGCGTCGGCGTCGGTCAGGTTGGCGACCACAGCGACGGGGACGGCGACGGTGGGTGTGGACTATGTGGCCAAGGCCCCGACGACGGTGACGTTCCCGGCGGGGACGGTGCGCAAGACGGTGACGATCACGATCAAGGGTGACACGGCCATCGAACCGAACGAGACGTTCGGGTTGGTGTTGAGCAGCTCGATCGGTGCGCCGATCATCGACGGCACCGGGGTGGTGACGATCGTCGATGACGACCGGGCTCCGGTGTTGAGCGTGCAGCCGGTGAGCACGGTGGAAGGCAACTCGGGGACACGGTTGGCGACGTTCACGTTGCGGCTCGATCGGCCGTTTGGCAAGACCGTGTCGGTCAAGTACCGGACCGTCAACGGGACCGCCACCGCCGGCACCGACTACACCGCCAAGGCACTTACGACGGTGTCATTCACCCCGGGACAGACCACCAAGACGGTGACGGTCACCATTCGCGGTGATCGTGTGAAGGAACCCGACGAGACCTACAGGTTGCAGCTCTCGGCGCCGGTCAACGTCACCCTCGCGGCAACCCAGGTCACCGGCACCATCACGAACGACGACTGAACGTTGACGATGCGATCGCGACGGAGGCGAGCGCAGGTCTGACCTGCCTGGTCGCGGCCATGACGGCACGACGAGATCGTGTGGCTGGGCGCCGAGGTCCCGCAACGCAGAGAAGCTGGGCATTAGCGTCAACTCTGAAGACGGATCGCAGCGATCGAGGGGTGGGCCGAATGGGTATTCGTGGGCGGAAGGTTGCGTTGGGCCTGACGCTCGGCCCGTTGATGGTGGCCGGAACGAGTACGTCCGGCACCGGAACAGCGGCCGTCGCATCCGTTGATCGGCCCAACGTGGTGGTGATCATGGTCGACGACATGTCGGCGACGGAGATGCAGTATCTCCCCAAAGTGAACGCACTGATCGCAGGCGACGGCGTTTCGTTCGATCGTGCCTTCGACAACACTCCGGTGTGCTGTCCGGCGCGAGCGACGTTGCTGACGGGACAGCACTCGAGACACCACGGTGTGTACACCAACAAACCGGAGCAGGGCCAGGGCTATCAGGCACTGGACAGCACGAACACTCTCGCCACATGGATGATGGCGGCCGGCTACGAGACGACGTTCATCGGCAAGTACTTGAACGGTTATGGCCAGTGGGGATATCTCCGCGACGTCCCGAACAACCGAGAAGTGCCACCCGGTTGGAGCGATTTCCAGGGTCTGGTCGGCACCATCAAGTACAAGAACTATACGATCAACGACAACGGGCGTCTGGTGGCGTATGGCTCTCGACCTGAGGACTACCAGACCGACGTGCTGGCGGATCGAGCCGTCGCATCGGTCGTCGACGCCGCCGATGGTGACCAGCCGTTCTTCCTGTGGGTGGCACCGTTGTCGCCGCACACCGCCATCGGCAATCCGCCGCTCGCGGCGCCCCGACACCAGCATTCCTTCGACGGGATCACCTTGCCCCGGCCCCCGAACTTCGACGAGGCCGACGTGAAGGACAAGCCTCGATTCGTCCGCAATCAGCCTCGAGTGAGCCCGTCGGAGGCCGAAGAGATGCGAGTCCACTACGAGGCCAGGGTGGAGGCGCTGCAATCCGTCGACGATCTTGTGGAGGACGTGTACGAGTCGTTGGCGTCGACCGGTCAGCTCGACGACACCATCATCGTCTTCCTCTCGGACAACGGATACATGTTCGGCAATCACCGCCTCGAGGGAAAGGTGCGTGTGTACGAAGAGTCCTCGCGGGTGTCGCTGGCCATCCGCGGTGGCCCTTTCGCCGGTGGCACGACGATCACCGCCCCGGTGTCGAACGCGGACCTCGCGCCGACCATCGTCGAGGCGACCGGGATCTCTGCCGGCCGCGTCATGGACGGCGTCGACTTGGCTGATTTGGCCGATGACCCTGAGCGCTACGCCGATCGGGCGATTCTGATCGAATCCGTCGAGGGCCCCGGCTACTCGGCTGTCCGCACCGCGGGTTGGTTGTGGGTCGAGCACGAGGGCAGCGCTCGCGAACTGTACGACATGCGTGCCGACCCCTATCAACTCAAATCGCTGCACAACTCGGCGCCGCATACAACGACCAGAAAGCAACTCGCCGGCGTACTCGATGCCCTCCAATCGTGTCGCGGGCGCACGTGCCTCATCGGTGGACCACCCACACCGCCACCGCCACCGGAAGATGGGGAGGTGATCACGGTTCCGGGTGCGGGTGTCGATCAGCCGACGTTGCGAATCAAGGTGTCTGGTTCTGCGATCACCACGTCGTGGGATCCGGTGGATCGTGCGGCGATGTACCAGTTCCGCTACCGAGTCGCCGACCAGCAGTCGCAGTGGCGGCCGCCCGGCGTGTACACCACCGTCACGATCGCTGACGCGGGTGCCGGCAAGACCTACGTCGTCGAGGCCAGGGCGCTGATCAGCGGCACCTGGCGCCCCTGGACGACCGGCACCACGACCATCGCCGGTTGAGCCGCGCCGGATGCGGCGTCTGGGTCGCCCTCACCCTTCGTGCGCTCGGTCACCGAAGCGATGCTGCCGAGCGCCTGCACCCGGTGCGGAGACGCGAGCCGTGCTCCGCGGTGAGCCGCTCTTGCATCTCGACCATCAATCGAGCATCCACCCCATGAGGTCACCCAGCAGAACTCCGGCTCGACAACGTCGATTTCGTGAGAGCGTGCTCAGGAACGAGCTCGGCAAAGAACTACTGGTCGAGTAGACCTTCATCGTCCCAATTGGGTGGTGTTTGCTAGCTCACCATGGTCGATCTTGGTCTGTCCTTCCGGCCGTGTCGCGACTGCTCACGTGGCAGACCGGACCCGATCCGCCGTTCATCTTCCGGCCATCAAACAGTCATTTGACTGCACGAGCTACCGCCTGTACGATCCGAAAAACATTGGGGTGAATTTCATAGAATGGGGCGGAAAATGAAGGGGATCAATCGGCGAGGCATTCGTGTGTGTCTCGGTCTGGTCGCGCTTGCGGCTATCGGCGCTGTGCCGGCCCTTTCGAGCGGGGCGAGTGCAAGCCCCACTGACTCGAAGGGCAGTGACAGCAATCTGACTGCGCTAGCGGTGGCCGAGTGTCACAAGGAGTATGCGAGCGGTACAGGAAACGCGACCTTCTCGTGGTGCTTCTCTGGTCAAGGAACGATCAACCGCCTCGTTTCGCCTCCTGGATATTCCCACGTGTTCGCGGAGGGATTTGCTGTCTGCAGCGCGAGTCGGGTGCACGGCTGGGCATATGACGTGTCCTCGGGGAGTGGTCTCGGTGCCCCGACGTATCCGGCAGCGAACAAGGTTCGGCACCAGACCACTGACGGCAAGTTCCGAATCGAGCAGACGTTCACGCAGGACGCCACGAACAAGTCGATCTTCGTGACCGTCAAGTTGACCCGACTCGGTACCGGAACCCTCAACAATGTGAAGTTCTCTCGCATGATCGATTTCGACCTCAACGGGAGTGCACCAGGCGACAACTGGATCCAGTCGTATGCCTCGGTTCTCGCAACTGAGCTGCAAGGGAGCAGCTATACCGGCACCACATGGAACATCGGCCGCATCAGCGCAGTTGAACCGTTCTCGGGCGCATCCCAGGCATCAACCTGCAACGCGACGCCAGCGGCGACACCAGTGAACGGCGACTACGTCGGACGAGTCGTGTACGACCTGAAAGCGATGGGCCCGAACGTGTCGAAGACCTTCGTCTATCGAATCAACCAACTCTAGAACGGCCGTCGCTGGTCTGGCCCACCCGACGGCGCTCGTCTACGACGACTGAACATTGCCGATGCGATCGCGGACGGGCGTGCTGGTCGTCGGCGCAGGTCCGACCGGCCTGGGCGCGGCCTGGCGGCTCGAAGAGATCGCGCGGCAGGGTGGCCCGTGCACCGAGTGGACACTGGTCGAGCAATCGCCCGGCTGCGGTGGAATGGCGCGGTCCGAGTTGATCGATGGCTACGTCTGGGACGTCGGCGGTCACGTTCTGTTCCCGCACTATCGCTACTTCGACGATCTCCTCGACGAACTGATCGACGAATGGGAGTACGTCACGCCCGTGCGCGGGGCGTGGATGTGGGGACGGTTCGTGCCCTACCCGGTGCAGGGCAATCTCGGCCGGTTCCCGGCTGACGTGCGAGAAGTCGTCTTGACAGAGTTGACGCAACCGCGCAACGGCGTGCCCGCGACGTTCGAGGACTTCCTGCGGCTGCAGTTCGGTGACACGCTCTATCGCGAGTTCTTCCTGCCGCTCAATCTGAAGATGTGGGCCACGCACCCGTCCAAGATGGCCTGGCACTGGGCAGATCATCGCAGCGGGTCCCGAGTCGCGAACGTCCCTCGGGTGGACGTCGACACGATCAGAGCCGACATCGCGGCGGGTCGCGATGCTCCGGCCTGGGACGCAGATACGAAGATCCGGTACCCGGCCAAGGGCGGCACTGGGAGGATCTGGCGCGAGCTGACCGATCGTCTCCCGAGCGATCGTCTGCACTTCGGCACCGAAGTGACGCGGATCCACACCCAGGAACGTCGAGTCGAGCTCTCGTCGGGAGCCACCGTGTCGTACGACCATCTGATCACGTCGATCCCGCTCGATCGTCTGCTGAGGTCGATCGTCGATCGGGCCGACCTTTCGGAGTTTGCCGATCGGATTCGTCCGGCAGCGGTCCACGTCGTGGGCGTCGGTCTGACCGGCGTTCCTCCCGACCACCTCGCCGACGTCTGCTCGCTCTATGTGCCGGATCCCGGGATCGCCTTCTGGCGGTTGACGGTGTTGTCGAACTATTCGACCGGCTGCGTTCCCTCGCCCGGCGGGCACTGGTCGGTGCTCTGCGAAGTGAACGTGGGCGACGACCGGCCTGCGCCCGAAGGTCCCGTTCCCGCCGCCGTGGTCGCAGGACTGGAGCAACTCGGCTTCATCGATCGGAGGAACATCGACAGCACGTGGCATCGTTCGATCAGTCACGGTTACCCCGTCCCTCGGCTCGACACCCACGACGTGCTGGCCGAGGTCGAACCTGAGCTCGCTCGGCTCGGCATCGTCTCGCGCGGACGCTTCGGTGGTTGGCGCTACTACGTGTCGAATCAGGACCACGCGTTCATGCAGGGTCTCGAGGCCGTCGATCGTCTCATCCTCGCCGCACCCGAGGCGACGTATCCCGACGACGTGCCGATCACGTACGACGACGGTCGCCGGTGGTCGTGAGGCATGGCGCGAACCACGCCAGGATTCGTTCGTCGAGCAACGATGCCCGCCCTGCTACCTCGAACGCTTCAGCGAAGTCGCCGCCGGCGATCACCGCATTGGCCCGTTCCAGCTCCGTGATCTCATGGGTCCTGATGCGGCCCCGCGCGCTCTGCGAGGGGTGGGCCTGCAGTGCGGCGATCCTGGCGGAACGGTGCTCCGTCGTGTCGACGAAGAACGTCGGGTCGAACGTGTCCCGGGCCGAGTTCACCACCTTCATGCCAAGGATGGGCACTCGGCTCTTGCACACCATGGCGACCATCGACGACACGTTTCGATGGTCGACATGATCGTCCTGCGAGGAGTGTGTCACGACGACGTCCGGCACGAAGCGGAGGTCGTCGATCAGGTCCTGTAACCGGGAAGCGCCGGCGTCGGCATCGATCGACCGGTCGGCCAACCCGAGGAACTTGACGTCGACAGAGTTGATTCCGAGCGCTCCCAGACCTGCACGGGTCTCCGCTCGACGCAGCTCGGCGACGTCGCTGTCGGCTTCGTCCGACGAGACCACGGCGACGATGTCGGCTCCCCCTCGAGCGAGGCGGGCGACGCTGCCCGCAGCGCCGATCTCGATGTCGTCGGGGTGAGCGCCAACGACAAGAGCTCGCAGCCGCACCACCAAATCCTAGTGGTGCGTCGTTGAAACAGTTGAGTCGCGTGTGAGCTGACATGGTTCAGGTCACGGAGGTGCGTCGGCCACCTCGGCCGACGCACGCACCTCGAGGCCCGACTACACGTGCAGGTACCTGACACCGCCGCACGCCTGGTCGCCGCCGGTGCGACAGACCACGACCTGCACATCGGTGACGAACGGACTCATTCGCACCATCGATCGGGTGAAGTGCACCTTGGCGGCGCCAGTTCGAATCATCCCCCACGGTCCAGGCGCATGACCGATGGCGATCTGGCGATACCAGATGACCGCATACTGTCCGTCGGTGCAGGGATCGGAGAGGTCGCCTTCGATGATGACGTTGCCGCCCGACGAGTAACCGTCGAGCGCGTAGGCCACGCCCACCGAGCGGTAGCCGTTTGAGCAGTTCCGATTGGAGCCCGACAGCGTGGCGATATCGGCCGCCGCAGCCGTCTGGCCGAACGCCCCGACCAGGGTGGCGCCGATCAGGGCGGTCGAGGTGATGATCTTGCGGATGGTGTGCTTCATGGTTGCTCCTTGTTGGGTTTCCGGCTCGGTTGCCGGATGTCTCCATCGTGCGGGCAACGCGGCGATCCATCCGTGGCCCAGGGCACGGTCGGAACGTGCGCGTCGACACACGCGATGGGACAGGTCGGAATCCCTTCCGAGGTGGCAAGTCAGTCGGCCAGCGACCTCGACGCGTGCGTCCCACCACGCGAGCGTGACCCTGGTGGCGGCCGGCCCTCGGAAAGGCCCTTCGGCACTGGGCACCTGCTGTCCAACGACTCAGCCTGGTGGTGAGGTCTGGTTTGAGTTCGAGAGCGACTGGGCGTCAGGTCGAGCGAGGAGGTCGCAGCCATGAGGAGCAGATCGCTGATCGCAGGAGTCGCACTGCTGGCGGTGGCCTCGGTCGCGGCGGCTGGCCCGAGCGGTCCCGTGGCGTCGGTTGCGGTCGCCGCGCCGAGCGACCCGGTGCCCTACCTGTTCAGGGACGAATTCACCGTGCCGGATCGGGCACCCACGGACCTGTTCGGTGGCTACCGCGGCGGCGTCGACGCAATGAAGGACGTGACCGTCATCGCGGCCATGAACGATGACACGCCGGTGGCCGACCGCGAGTTCAGCACCTGGCAACAGTTGACGTACGTGGTCGTCCGGGCGTTGGACAACGCCACGGTCGGTGACTCAGGAGGGCTGCTGACCGTCATCGAGGACGATCCCGCGCCTAACGTCACGATCTCGCCGGCGACGACCAGGGTCACCGAGGGTGACGTGGTCACCTGGACGATCACGATGTCGCGGCCCATCGCAGACTTCGTGGTGTTCTACGGCGCGTTCACGCCCCCCACGACCGGGCCGGAACTGTCAGGCGCCGACGTGACCGAACGGCAGCGCATCGACTGAAACATCGACTGGCGCGATCCCGCGTTGCCGCTCTCACCCGAAACCTTCGTGTACGTCGAACTCGCTCCCGGCGCGACCACCGCCCAGATCACGATGGCGACAGCGACCGATGCCCTCGTCGAGGGGTCGGAGTATGCCCGCCTCGAACTGTCGTCGACCCTCGTGCCGTGGGACTCGCCGAGGACGGTGCTGGCCGTGGAGGTGCGCGACCGGGTGTGATCGACCCGCCACCTCGACGCGTGCGCAGCCCAAGCCGAGTTCTCTTGGCGGCTCAAGGGACATTTCGTCATGAAACCGCAACAATGGGTCCGGTCCGGGTTAATGTCGTGACATGCCCTTGATCCCCAGGTCGACTCCCCGCCGC
>JBGSII010000305.1:0-3406 GCA_041742555.1 Ilumatobacteraceae bacterium | reverse complement strand
GCCGGAACTCAGGTGCGGGTCACAGCGTTCTTGCCCGGGATTATCAGTCGAATCTGACGCGGAAACCGACCGATCGATACGACTTGGGTGATCGGGTCGACGTTCACTCCGGTGGATTGTCAGTCCCGCCGGAATGGAAGTGGTCCGTTTGTGTGTCACACCAAGCCACCGCTCGACACTTTCAACGCGAGCCTTGATGTCATCGCCGCGAAGATTTCCCCCCCCCGCACTTCTTCTGGTGCGCCGCGAGGCCTCACACGAACGCGCAGCGACCAACGAAGAATGAGACCTGATGATCCGATGATGGGGTTGACCCCTGAGAGTGCTCTGGACCACATCGATGATCGGATGTATGCCCCACATGTGGTCGTCGTTGTCGACTTGGTCACGGATGAGACGTCGGTACTCGGCCCGTTTCCCGAACCGATGAGTGCACTGGTGTTTGCCGATCAGTACGTTCGCGACGTCGGCGCGGAACCCGACAGCCTGTTGCTCACGATCACCACCCTCGATCCGACATGATGAGCATCCTCAGCGGTGGCACACATCTGGTGTGGTTGACACTTCTAGTGCGCCGACCCAATTACCGCACGACCATCGAGGAACGTGACCGATCTGCGAGACGACCGAGAAGACCGCCTCAGGAACCTGATCCGTGTGCACGGTCGCACTGTTCGGGCGTGTTTGGCGCGACTCGAGCGTGACCCGGCGAGCGTGGACGACCTCTGGGTCGACGTATTCGCATTGGCGTCAGAACGTCTCGATGAACTTGCTCCGCTCCCCGACTCGACCCAGCGTTCGTGGCTGGTGCGGACTGCCAGCAACCTCACCGCAAATCACGCTCGCAAGAACAACACACGGCGAAAGACCCTCGAAACCCTTCGGCGTGACCCGCTGCCGTTCGTCCCGTCGGCCGAGGAGGATGCTGAGCTTCGTCTGGCCGACGCCGAGTCGGAACTTCGATCCGACGCGCTCCGAGCAGCGCTTGACATGCTCGAGCCTGCGGCGCGTCAAGTACTCGTCCTTCATGCGATCGGCTATGACGGGCCACGCATCGCAGCGGAAATGTCCATCAGTCAGGCCGCAGCGCGAAAGCGTCTGATGCGCGCACGGTTCGCCTTGCGCCAGGCGTACGTCGACCCGGTCGTTCACGAGAACGCCACGAGGGCCCAGCCATGAGCGACGACCAAACCCCCAACGAACTCGCCGACCTCGTCGACGTATGGATACGCGACCGTCCCGATGCCTGGGCCGCTGCATTCCCGGAGCCGACCGAAGCCGAACTCGACGCCGACGTCGATCGCGTGGTCGTTCGCGCTCGCAGCCTTGCCGACGCACTGAATGCGCGGCGTCGCCGGCGCCGATCGATCGGGGCCGTCGTCGTCGGCACGATTGTGATCGTTGGCGGATCGGTCGGCGTCGCCGCTTTGATTCGTTCGGGTCAGCCAATACAGCCCGCGCAGGGCATCGCGTGTCGGGCCGCCGAGGACCCCCGATCCGACGCCATCGTCATCCCCGCGAATGCAGATCCGATCGCAGCATGCGCCGAGCAATGGGCCAATGGCACCCTAGGCCCAACCAGCGACGTACCACCCCTCACCGTCTGCATCGCAGTGACCGGTGTGGTGGAGGTCTACCCAGGCGACAGCGAGGTCTGCGGTCGAATCGGGCTCGTCAACGCCGACGCCGAACTCACGCCCGACAACTTGGCCGTCCTCGCACTGAACGACCGCCTCGTCAATGAAGTCAACGCTGCTGCCTGCGCCGCCGCGGTCGACGTGCTCGCATCCGCAAAACGAATCGTCGACGAATCAGGTCTCGACGGGTGGACGATCGCGATTCGCGGCGACTCCCGAGACGCAGACTGCGCCAAGGTCGCACTCGATCAACCAACCAAGACCATCACAGTCATCAAATTTCCGTAGGAGGAACCATGCGCACCCGAACCATCACTGCCACCGTCGCACTCATGATGACCGCCGTCCTCGGATTGCCGACACCGCCGGTCAGTGCGGCCGACTCCGGCGGCGTTCTCGCCGCCTTCGAGGGAACCACGATCAATTTGCAGGATGGGTGGGGTGCTGCACGAGCTTGCACGTCCAATGGGACCGTGACGACGTGCTACCGCAGCGAGGCCGCAATGGATCGAGCTACAGCCGTGTCTGCTCGATCGACCGAGATCACGCCGCTCGCAGCATGCTCGAGTTCGCTGCGGCTGTACCGATCCACGTCCTACGGCGGGTCGGTGCTGCAACTCACCACCAGGTACACCTACATCAACCTGTCGGGTTACGGCTTCGAAAACGACACAAGCAGCTACAAAGTCGGCGCATGTAGCGCTGGCTTCTATGACGGATCAGGCGGGGGCGCTCCGGCCTACCCCGGCAATACCGGTGCGAACGCTTCGGCGACATCGATGGTGTCAGGGTGGGACAACCGAGTGAGCAGTGTCTACATCGCCTGAACGGCCCCACATCCGACTCGCGGCGAGCACCTTCGGCGCCGACCTGAATGAGAGTGAGGTGGTCACGTCGGCCCCCGACGCGACCACGACGCCGCAAGACACTCCAACGGTTGACGAGGCACGCCCGTTCGATGGCCGATCCGACGTGGCCGCTGATCGGCGACGGCGGTGGGCTTGGCTCGCCGCTGCGGTGGCGCTGATTGCCACCACTGGGGTGGGTTGGGTAGCAGGGCGCAACGTGCGTTCCCCGGATCAGGCCGCGTCGGAGGCGGCTGCGCCGATCGCGTCGTGGGTGACGGCGCCGGTGGAGTTCCGGGTGTTGTCGCAGACCGTGATCAGTCGCGGTGACGTGCGCGCCGAGGTCTCGACCCCGGTCGATGCGCCCTCGTCGATCGTGGGCGACCCGGTGATCACCGGCATCGACGTCGCCGCCGGCGACGAGGTGATCGAGGGCCAACGCGTGGTCGAGGTTTCCGGCCGCCCAGTGTTCGTGATGACCGGTGCGGTGCCGGTGTACCGAACGTTGCGTCCCGGCATGACCGGCGAGGATGTCACCCAGTTGCAGCAGGCGTTGACCCGCCTCGGCTGCGCGGTCATCGACGAGCCGGGCGTCTACGGCGACTCGACGAAAGCCTGCGTCGCCCAGCTCTACAACGACGCCGGATACGACCCGGTACCGACCTCACCCACCGAAGCCGCCGATCTCTCCACAGCGAGCACGGCAGTCAGCGACGCCGACGCATCGGTCGCTGTGGCCCAAGCAACGTTCGACCGTGCCGCAACCGGTGCGGCCAAGTCATCCGTGCTCGCAGCACAACAAGCGCTGGCCGCCGCCCAACGCGGCTACAACGACGCCGTTGCCGCGTCCGTATCAGGCATCACCACCGCACAAGCGGACCTGACCGCGGCGCAAACACAGCTCGACCAGGTCCGCGCCGACCC
>JBGSII010000304.1:0-2676 GCA_041742555.1 Ilumatobacteraceae bacterium | reverse complement strand
CCGGCGATCACGCCGCCCAGCGTCTCGACGAGCCTCGCCGTCGCCGCCGCGGTTCCGCCGGTGGCGAGCACGTCGTCGATGATCAAGATGCGCTCGCCCGGGTGAATCGCGTCTCGATGGATCTCGAGCTTGTCCGAGCCGTACTCGAGGTTGTACTCCTCGCGTACGACGGCCCACGGCAGCTTGCCTGCCTTGCGCACCGGCACGAGGCCGGCGCCGATGCGGTAGGCCACGGCCGAGGCGAAGATGAAGCCGCGGGCTTCGACGCCGACCACCCGGTCCACCGGCGAGCCGGCGAAATCCTCGACCAAGCCGTCGACTGCTGCGGCGAACGTCGCCGCGTCGCCGAGCAGCGGGGTGATGTCGCGGAACGTGACGCCGTCGGTCGGGTAGTCCTGGATGTCGCGCACGAAGCTGCGCAATGTCCCATGATCGGCTGCCATGGTCGGAGGCTACCGTCGCCGGACGCCGTCGACGATGACCGCAGCGCGGTTGGTCAGCGTCGCTTCTTCTTGCGCGGACGAGGAGGATGCGACAACAAGCGATCGGCCTGGGCCGGACCGCTCGGCCCCGAAGACGACGGCGCACCCGCCGTGACCGGCTCGCGGTCGTCCTCCTCGCCGAGGGCATGAGGACTGTCCTCGGGAATCCGTCCGCTGACTCCGGCGCCCATCACCGCAGCGCGCAGCTCGTCGCCGAGCAGTCGCGGACGCCGCGACGTCCGCGACGTCTTCGACTTCAGCCAGGCCAGCAATGGCGTGGCGATGAAGATCGAGGAATACACACCCGACACCATGCCGACGAGCAACGCGAGCGAGAACTCCCGCAGCGCCACCGCACCCATGAGACCAGAGCCGATGATCAGCAGCGAGAGCACCGGCAGGATCGACGAGAAGCTGGTGAGCAACGACCGGACCAGGACCTGGTTCATCGAGATGTTGACGATGTCCTCGTAGGGCATCTTGGTGCTCGCGTAGCGACCCTCGTTCTCCTCGACCCTGTCGAACACCACGATCGTGTCGTACAGCGAATAGCCGAGAATCGTGAGGAAGGCGATCACGGTGGCGGGCGTGACCTCGAACTGGAACACCGAGTACACGCCGACTGCGACGATGACGTCGTTCGCCATCGCCGCAATCGCTGCCAACGCCATCCGCCACTCGAATCGAATCGAGATGAACACCGACACGACGAGCAGGAAGATGACGAGCGCACGGATGGCCTTCTCGGTGATCTCGGAACCCCATGTCGAGCTCGTGAAGGAGAAGCTGATCTCGTCGACGGAGACACCGGCCGCTTCGGCGAAGGCAGCGGTGACCTCGGCGGCCTGCTCACGTGGGAGTTCTTCGACCTGCACGGTGACGACTTCGGTGGTCTCGGAACTGCGCAGCTGGATGCGGGCACCACTCGTGGGCACACCGTTGTCCTCGAGCACGTCGGCCGCCTCGTCGACGCCGAAGGTCTCCGAGGCCGGGACGTCCCAGGCGTCGCCGCCCTCGAAGTCGAGCCCGAGGTTGAGACCCTGTGTCAGCAGCGAACCGAACGTCACGACGACCGCCACGATCGCCACGATGAGCCCGACCTTGCGCTTGCCGTAGAAGTCGATCGCCGTCTGACCCCGGAACAACCTGCCGATTCCGGACGTCGAGATGCTGGTGTCGAGGGTCATGCCGTCGCCACCTTCATGCCGAGCACGCTCTGCTGCCTGGCCATGAGCTTGCTGCTCGCGAGCAGCAAGACAGCCGGGCGGGTGAAGAAGTAGCACACGATGAGATCGCAGATGGTCGTGAGGCCCAGGTACAGCGCGAACCCCCGGACGGAGCCGACGCTCAGCGAGAACAGGATCCCCGCTGCGATCAACGACACCACGTCGGCAGACCAGATCGTCCGCCAGGTCATCCGGAAACTGCGGGGCGCTGCGTTCTTGATCGTGCGACCGTTGCGGAGCTCGTCCTTGATGCGTTCGAAGAACACGATGTACGTGTCGACGGTGACACCGACAGCGACGATGATGCCCGTCACGCCGGCGAGGCTGAGGGCATAGTTGGTCCAGCCCGACACGAACGACGCCATCGAGAACACCATGCCGGCCCAGACAGCGATGCCGCCGACGATGACCAGCCCGAGCCAACGGTAGTAGGCAACCATCAGCACCAGGACCAGGGCGAGGCCGATGAGACCGGCAATGATCGCTGCCTGCAGCGAATCGGATCCGGCCGACGGAGACACCGTGCGTGCCTCCTGCGCCTCGACCTCGACCGGGAAGGCGCCACGGTTGAGCACCGCAGCGAGCTCCTCGGCCTCGGACTGCGTGAAGTCGCCAGTGATCGACACGGAATCGGTGAAGTTGGGTTCGTTGACCGTGGGCGCGGACTGTACGACGCTGTCGAGCACGATCGCCAGGCGCTGCGTCGGGCAGGTCGGCAGCCGGTTGAAACACTGACTTGCGAGGTTGTTCCACGTGTCGCGGCCCTCGCCACCACGCAGATCGACGGCCACGCCCCACCCCTGCGACGGATCGAGCGTGGGCTCGGCGCTGCCCCGCTCGAAGACCTCGCCGGTGCCTTGCGCCGGGCCGAGACATTCGGCGCTTCCGTCGCGCGTCGGGAAGATCTCGGCGGTCGGATCGGCCAACTGACTCGGGGCGGCGCCCGTCGGAACCGTGTCGGTCGGCAC
>JBGSII010000303.1:0-19813 GCA_041742555.1 Ilumatobacteraceae bacterium | reverse complement strand
TGCTTGCCACAGGTGTCGCGCCAGAACGAGCCGCCGCCGCTGCGGCCTGGCTCCACGCCGACGCTGCACGACGAGGTCCGCGGCGAGGGTTGCTCGCCGGAGACATCGTCGATCTGATTCCATCTGCGCTCGAGTCGTTGTGAGCGAGGCGGACCGGTCAACGCGATGGGCCTGGGCCGACATCGACCTGGACGCGATCGCTCACAACGTCGAACATCTCCGTTCGGTCGTGTCGCCGGCCGCCGTATGGGCCGTGGTCAAGGCGGACGGCTATGGCCACGGGGCCGTCGAAGTCGCCCGGGCTGCCATCGATGCGGGGGCAGAGGGCCTGTGCGTGGCGTTGGTGCACGAGGGCGTGGAACTGCGTCAGAGTGGTATCGATGCGCCGATCCTCGTGTTGAGCGAGCAGCCCGTCGAGGTGGTCGACGACCTGGTGCGGTTCCGGTTGATGGCCACGGTGTACACGATCGAATTCATCGCTGCGCTCGCAGCATCGGCCAGGCAACGAGGCGTCGTCGGCGTGCCGGTTCACCTCAAGATCGACACGGGCATGCAGCGCGTCGGGGTCGGCGCGGACTCGGTGGCAGCGGTGGCGTCCGAGGTCGCGGCGCACGATCCCGTGCTTCGCCTCGTCGGTGTCTTCACCCATCTGGCACTGGCGGACGAACCCGCTGATGTGTTCACCGGAATGCAGCTCGCCCGGCTCGACGATGCGTTGGCCGCGCTGTCACCGGATCGCGGAGTGCTCGTACATGCTGCGAACTCGGCTGGGGCGCTGGCGCACCCGGGGGCTCGTCGGTCGTTCGTCCGCGCAGGGATCGCCATCTACGGCATCTCGCCCGGCCACGGCGTCGACACCTTGTGTTGCGACCTCCGTCCGGTGATGTCGCTCAGAGCGCGCGTGTCGTACGTGAAGCGCGTCGCGGCGGGTAGCCGCATCTCGTACGGCCTCAGACACGTGTTCGAGCAGGATGCGACCGTGGCGACCGTGCCGATCGGATACGCGGACGGAGTCCCGCGGCGTCTCTTCGAGGTCGGCGGCGACGTCTTGATCGGCGGCAGGCGTCGCCCCATCGTCGGTGTGGTCACCATGGACCAACTGATGGTCGACTGCGGCGACGACCCAGTCGCCCCGGGCGACGAGGTCGTGCTCATCGGGAGCCAGGCGGGTCCGGAGGGTACCCAGGTCATCAGCGCTGAGGACTGGGCGGATCTGCTCGGAACGATCGGCTACGAGATCGTGTGTGGGATCGGACCTCGCGTCCCACGCCGCCATACTCGTACGATTGGTACCGCGATGCTGGGACGTGATGATGCTTGAACTTCGGGCCGCGTCGCTCGCCGACACCTACGCCATCGCCGCGGCATTGGCCGCACAGTGCCGCCCGGGCGATCTCATCGTGCTGTCGGGAGAAATGGGCGCCGGCAAGACAGCATTCGCCAAGGGGTTCGGTGCGGCGCTCGGCGTGATCGAGCCGATCACGTCGCCGACGTTCACCCTCGTGCACACCTACGACCTTCCGGCCGGCGTCGGCCATGGCGCGAAGGCACTCCATCATGCCGATCTCTACCGGCTCGATCGCACCGCGGAGATTGCGGACCTCGCGCTGGAAGAGCTTGCCGAGTTCCAGGGAATCGTGCTCGTCGAGTGGGGCGACGTCGCCGATGCGCTCTTCGGTGACCACCTCGTGGTCCATCTCGAACCCGACGACTTCGACCACCTCGAGGCCGGCGACGGCATCGAGGACCTCGATCCCTCGGCACGGTTGATCGAGATCTCGGCGAGCGGCGCGAGCTGGGCGCCGCGTTGGAGCCGCCTCGTCGAAGCCTGTGAGCCGTTCCGATGCTGATCCTCGGCATCGAGACCGCGACCGAACGCGTCAGCGTCGCGGTCGGCGGCCACGAGGGCGTCATCGGGCTCTTCGAGGTCACCAGGGGCCGGCGGCACGTCGAGACCCTCGTGCCTGCGATCGAGTTCATGCTCCGGCAGGCCGACATCGAGCTCGACGAGATCAGCGTGGTCGCGGTCGACGTCGGTCCAGGTTTGTTCACCGGGATGAGGGTGGGGCTCGCCGCGGCCAAGGCGATCGCGCAGGCGCTGCGGATCCCGATGATCGGCATCTCGTCGCTCGACCTGCTCGCGTTCCCGTGCCGTCACACCGATCGAGTCGTCGTGCCCGTGATCGATGCCCGCAAGTCCGAGGTCTTCTACGCGATGTACCGCCAGGTGCCGGGCGGGCTCCAGCAGGTGTCCGAGCCGACGGTTGGACCGGTCGAAGAACTCGTCGCCGACCTGCTCGCCCGGAGCCAGGACGTGCTGTGCGTCGGCGATGGCGCGCTGCGGTACCGCGACGAGATCCTCGACGGGTACCGCTGCGAGATTGGTGGTGACGTGCACCCGTCGGCGGCGCCGCTCGTGCAGCTCGCGCATGCCCGAGCGTTGCGCGAGGACTGGGTGAACCCGCGCGAGGTCGAACCGATCTATCTGCGGGCACCGGATGCGCAGATCAACTGGTCGACGAGGGTGACACGATGAGCGTGATCGAGCGGCTCCTGCGACGAGATGGCGATGTCGAGCAGTTCACCGTCGGCGGCCTCACGATCGAGCCGATGCAGCGCCGGGACCTGCGCCGCGGGGTGATGGCCATCGAAGCGCTGAGTTATCCGAAGCCGTGGTCGCAGGGTGTGTTCGACAGCGAACTCGCCCAGGTCCGGTCGGGTGCTCGCCGGTATCTCGTCGCTCGGACGCCTGGCAGTTCGGGGCGTGGACGCGGCCCGATCGTCGGGTATGCGGGCCTGTGGTTCACCGCCGACGAGGCGCACGTGACCAACGTCGCGGTCGCTCCCGATCAACAGCGCCGCGGGGTGGCGACGGCGCTGTTGTTGGCCCAGGCCGAGGTCGCCATCGATCGTGGCTGCGACGCATGGACACTCGAGGTACGGGTGTCCTCGAAGGGAGCCCAGGAGCTCTATCGCCGGTTCGGATTCAACCCGGCGGGGGTGCGGGCGCGGTACTACGAGAACACCGAGGATGCCATCGTGATGTGGTGCAACGAGATCCAGAGCGACCGATATCGGGCCCTGCTCGACTCGCTCCGCACCGAGACCGAGCGGCGGTGGACAGCATGACCGCGGAGCACCCGGGAGAAGTGCCAGGCACGTCTGCGACGGTCGACGGCTCGACGCTGATGCTCGGCATCGAGACGAGCTGCGACGAGACCGCCGCGGCGCTCGTGCTCGGCGGCTACGACGTCGTGTCCAGCGTGGTGTCGACGCAGGTCGAGTTGCACGCCGATTTCGGCGGTGTGGTTCCCGAGATCGCGTCTCGAGCACACCTGGACGTGCTCAATCCGGTGATCGCTCGCACGATCGTCGAGGCAGGAGTCGATGACGAGCGCATCGACGCGGTCGCGTGCACCGTCGGACCAGGATTGATCGGCGCGTTGCTCGTCGGTGTGTCCGCCGCAAAGGCGTTGGCGATGGCCTGGGACGTGCCGTTCGTCGGGGTCAACCACATGGAGGCGCATCTGTACGCCGCGTCCTTGGAGGATCCCACCCTCGAATTCCCGTTGCTGGTCCTGCTGGTCTCGGGTGGTCACACGATGCTGGTCGAGATGCAGGACCATGGGCGGTACCGGCTCGTCGGCCAGACGATCGACGACGCCGCAGGCGAGGCGTTCGACAAGGTGGCGCGGTTTCTCGACCTGGGCTACCCGGGTGGTCCGGCGATCGATCGGGCCGCGCTCGACGGCGACCCAGGAGCGATCAGGTTCCCGCGGGCGATCATGGACGACGGCTACGACTTCTCGTTCAGCGGCCTGAAGACGGCGGTGGTCAACTATGTGCGAAAGCACCCGGACGTGTCGTCGAACGATGTCGCCGCCTCCTTCCAGGCAGCGGTCGTGGACGTGCTCGTCAGCAAGGCACGTCGCGCGGCGGCCGATGTCGGAGCGACCGGCATCGTGCTCGGCGGCGGGGTTGCAGCCAACTCACAGCTTCGCGAGCAGATCCTCGAGGCATGTGAACAGGATGGTATTCAGGGGTTTCTGCCGAGCCGGGCGATGTGCACCGACAACGCGGCGATGATCGCGGCTGCCGGCTGGCACCGACTGCGATCCGACGGTCCGACCCCCCTCGACGTCGGCGCCATCCCCAACCTCCGGCTTCCGTTCCTGCCCTGACCGGTCGCGGGATCGATTGCAGCAGGGGTCAGACCCCTGCTGCAATCGACACCCGATACCGTTGGTCGGGTCATGTCGTTCCGGATCGGCCAGTTCGAGCTGTCGGCTCCAGTGGTGCTCGCCCCGATGGCGGGCGTCACCAACGCGCCGTTCCGTGAGATGTGTCGATCGTTCGCTCCCGGACTCGTCTACGTCAACGAGATGGTGATGGCGACGCCGGTGGTACACGGCAATGCGAAGACCGATCGGATGATCAGCTTCGCGGCCGACGAACATCCCCGCAGCTTGCAGCTGTACGGCAGCGACCCCGAGATCATGGGGCTCGCCGTCGCCAAGCTCTGCGATGCTGGCCGGGTCGATCACATCGACATCAACTTCGGCTGCCCGGCTGCGAAGGTGACGCGCCGCGGCGGGGGTGCGGCCGTCCCTGCTCGACCGGAGCTCCTGCGCGGCATCCTTCGCGCGGCCGTGTCGAATGCGTCCCCGTACGGGGTTCCGGTGACGGCCAAGTTCCGCATGGGGCTGTTCGACGATTGGCTCACCCACATCCGAACCGGCGAGGTCTGCGCCGAGGAAGGTGTGGCGTCGATCGCGCTGCATGCTCGAACGGTTCAACAGCACTACTCGGGTCAGGCTCGGTGGGAAGCCATCGCAGAGCTCAAGAGCGCCGTCGGCTCGATCCCGGTGCTCGGCAACGGCGACATCTGGGAGGCATCCGACGCCGTACGGATGATGGCCGAGACCGGCTGCGACGGGGTGGTCATCGGCCGTGGGTGTCTCGGTCGACCTTGGCTGTTCGCCGACCTCGTCGAGGCCCTTGCCGGTCGTGCGGTTCCAGAGAGCCGGGTGCTGGGCGAGGTGTGCGACGTGATGGTGCGACACGCCCGACTCCTGGTCGAGCACCTCGGTGAGAACCATGCGATGCGTGACTTCCGCAAGCACACCGGCTGGTACATGAGCGGGTATCCGGTCGGGCCCGAGGTCAGGCGCCGATTCTCGATGGTCAAGTCGCTGATGGAACTCGAGGACATCGTTGCCGGTCTCGATCCGATGGCCCGGATCGTCGAGGGAGGCGAACGGATCAGGCGCGGCCACACCAACGGCCCGATCAAGGTCAGTCTTCCCGACGGCTGGCTCGATGGACATCGCCGTGAGGAACTGCTCGACGACGTGACCGTCCCCGACGACGATCACGTCATGGCGCTCTCCGGTGGCTGAAAAGTGTCACACCGTGCCGGGTCAAATGTGACAGTTGTCGACCTCCAGGACAGACGGTTGGTGTTGGCGTCGGCGTCGCCCCGCCGGTCGGAGCTCTTCCGCTCGGTCGGGTTGCACTTCGACATCGTGCCTGCCGACATCGACGAATCGACGCTGCCGGGCGAGGCGCCGTCCGACTACGTGGCGCGGCTCTCCAACGAGAAGGCCCGCGTCGTCGCTGAGCGGGTCGGTGGTGGTGCAGTGGTCGTCGCCGCCGACACGACGGTCGACGTCGACGGCCGGATTCTCGAAAAGCCCATCGACGACCTCGACGCACGCCGCATGCTTCGTCTCCTGTCCGGACGGACCCACCTCGTCCACACCGGCGTCACGACCCTGTCCTTCGGGGTCGGGTCCGGACGGACAGGGTCGCCCGTGAGTGTGGTCGTCGAGACGGCAGTGCGGTTCGTCGAGCTGAGCGACCGTGCGATCGACTGGTACCTCGCGACCGGTGAGCACGCCGGGAAGGCGGGCGCCTACGGCATCCAGGGAGCTGCTGGGGCGTTCGTCGAGCGCATCGACGGCAGCGTCACCAACGTGATCGGTCTGCCGCTCGCGGAGACCCTTGCGCTCATCGGCTCGGCAATCGGAGCCTGAAGGCACACGCCGGTCCAGACCCCGAACATCGAGAGGACCGTCCCGCTCAGGCCGCTCTCGTGCGCAACCTTCGGGGAAGGATGCCCGGGAGCGATTAGCACTCTCGGGGGGCGGTTGCTAACGGGGCCGCTGCCGGTCTAGCATTGGCACTCGCCCGGGACGAGTGCTAACTCGATCCGGTTCATCAGACCCAACGGGAATCGAACCCGCCGTGAGCAAGCCAATGGAGGCTTACACCATGAACCTGAAGCCGCTGGATGACCGCATCGTGGTCCGGCCGAACGAGGCCGAGACGCAGACCGCATCAGGTCTCGTCATCCCCGATACCGCCAAGGAGAAGCCGCAGCAGGGCGAAGTCCTCGCCGTCGGGCCGGGCAAGCGTTCCGAGACCTCGGGCGAGCTCATCCCCGTCGACATCAACGTCGGCGACACCGTCCTGTACTCGAAGTACGGCGGAACCGAAGTCGCCGTCAACGGCGAAGACCTGCTCGTGCTCAACAGCCGCGACGTGCTCGCCGTCGTCGAGAGCTGAGAGGAACCCCCAATGGCAAAAGTACTGAAGTTCGACGATGAGGCACGCCGCGCGCTCGAAGCCGGCGTCAACAAGCTCGCCGACGCCGTCCGCGTGACCATCGGTCCCAAGGGCCGCAACGTGGTGCTCGACAAGAAGTTCGGCGCTCCGACGATCACCAACGACGGCGTGTCCATCGCCAAGGAGATCGAGCTCGAGGATCCCTTCGAGAACATGGGTGCCCAGCTCGTCAAGGAAGTCGCCACCAAGACCGACGACATCGCCGGTGACGGCACCACGACCGCCACGGTGCTCGCACAGGCGATGGTGTCGACCGGCATGAAGAACGTCGCTGCCGGGGCCAACCCGATGTCCGTGAAGCGTGGCATCGAGAAGGCGGTCGCCGCCGCGGTCGAGTCGATTGCGAAGCAGGCCAAGGATGTCGACGACAAGTCCGACATCGCCAGCGTCGCCACCATCTCGGCTGCTGACGCGTCGATCGGCCAGGTCATCGCCGACGCCATCGACAAGGTGGGCAAAGACGGTGTGGTCACCGTCGAGGAGTCGAACACGTTCGGCACCGAGCTCGACTTCACCGAGGGCATGCAGTTCGACAAGGGCTACCTGTCGCCGTACTTCGTGACCGATGCCGAGCGCCAGGAAGTCGTCCTCGAGGATGCCTACATCCTGCTCAACAGCGCCAAGATCTCGACGGTGCAGGCCATGCTGCCGACCCTCGAGGCCGTGATGCAGACCGGCAAGCCGCTCGTGATCATCG
This sequence comes from Ilumatobacteraceae bacterium, assembly GCA_041742555.1. Lineage (GTDB taxonomy): Bacteria > Actinomycetota > Acidimicrobiia > Acidimicrobiales > Ilumatobacteraceae > Sva-07. Next base: position 12,489 of record JBGSII010000303.1, on the reverse strand, counting down.
CTGAGGACATCGAGGGCGAAGCCCTCGCCACGCTGGTGGTCAACAAGATCCGTGGCACGTTCAACGCCGCAGCGGTCAAGGCCCCGGGCTTCGGCGACCGTCGCAAGGCGATGCTGCAGGACATGGCGGTCCTGACGGGTGGCCAGGTCGTCAGCGAAGAGGTCGGCCTCAAGCTCGAGAACGTCACGCTCGACCTGCTCGGCACGGCCAAGCGTGTTGTGATCACCAAGGACAACACCACCATCGTCGATGGTGGCGGGACCGAGGACGACATCGCCGGCCGTATCAACCAGATCAAGGCCGAGATCGAGAACACCGACTCGGACTGGGATCGCGAGAAGCTCCAGGAGCGCCTCGCGAAGCTGGCCGGTGGTGTGGCGCTGATCAAGGTCGGCGCTGCCACCGAGGTGGAGCTCAAGGAGAAGAAGCACCGCATCGAAGACGCCGTGTCGTCGGTGCGTGCGGCCATCGAGGAAGGCGTGGTCGCCGGCGGCGGCACCGCCCTCATCCGTGCCCGTGGTGCCGTGCAGGAGGTCGTCGACTCGCTGGAAGGCGACGAGAAGACCGGTGCCAAGACCGTGTGGGAGTCGCTCACCGCACCGGCCCGCAACATCGCCAACAACGCCGGCCTCGAAGGTTCCGTCGTCGTTCGCGAGATCGAGGCTGCCGAAGGACCGATGGGCATGAACGCTGCCACCGGCGAGATGATGGACCTCATCGCCGCCGGCATCATCGACCCGGCCAAGGTGACCCGCGCCGGTCTCCAGAACGCTGCGTCGATCGCGGCGATGGTGCTGACCACCGAGTGTCTGGTCGCCGACGAGCCCGAGGACGAGGCCGGCGGCATGCCCGGCGGCGGTATGGGCGGCATGGGCGGCATGATGTGACGACGGCCTCGGCCGTCGGGTCACGCATCCGATCCTGAACACCTGAACATCCGAACACCGAATCGGACGGAGCCCCGGGGGAGACCTCGGGGCTCCGTCGCGTCCACGACCCCAACGAGCAGGCCAGGCCCCTAGGATCGTCGCCAATGGCGCAGATCGAGCGAGTGCGACGTCCGTTCTGGACCCATCAGCTCATCGAGTACCTCCTGGGTATCGGTCTCATCAGCGCCGCCGTCCAGATGCCCCAGCCGGCAGTGCCCGCCGTGCTCGGGTTGGTGATCATCCTCAACGCAGCGATCACCAGAGGTGCCGCAGGCGCGTTCCGCTGGACCAGCAAACGCGTGCACCGGCAACTCGACGTGGCGGTGATGGCGTTGCTCGTCGGGGCCGCTGCGCAGCCATGGGTCTCGATGGACAACGTCAGTCGGTTGCTGCTCTTCGGTGTCGCCTTCGTGTTGTGGTTCGTGTGGTTCCACACCGATTTCACCGAGAAGGTGCCCCGGGCCGAGCGCAAGACCGCCGAAGCCGCCAAGCCGTCGAGCGAGGCGATCGGTCGTGGCGCCGGTCGTGTCGTCGGTGGCGGTGTGAACTCGTTCAAGCGCTGGAAGGACTCCTTCGCCGCCGGAACGGACGACGACGCCTGAGGAGCGGCACGACGGTACGGTCGCAGCCATGAACGACCGGACGCCACAGGACTGGACCCCACAGACCTGGCTCGTCGCCGGTGCTCGTGACCGCACGCCCGGCGAACCATTGAACGTCGCGCCGGTGTTTGCGTCCAACTTCTACCTTCCCGACGACCGCGTCTACAGCCGGTCGGAAGGGACACCGACCACCGATGCGCTCGAGTCGCTCCTCGGCGGTCTCGACGGTGGGCGAGCGCTCGCCTTCGCCTCAGGGATGGCGGCGGCCGCGGTCGTCTTCCAGCGGCTGGCAGTGGGCTCGCGGATCGCGATTCCGACCGATCCGTATCACGGCGTCGCCGGCATCGTGGCGGAGGGCGAACGGCAGGGGCGATGGATGGTCCGGCGCCTCGACCAGGCCGACACCGCGGCCTGGGTCGCCGCCGTGTCCGAGTGTGATCTCGTCTGGCTCGAATCGCCCGAGAACCCGTTGCTCACCGTCGCCGACCTCCCGACGATCTGCTCGGCGCCGCGCCCTGGCTCCACCCTCGTCGCCGTCGACAGCACGTTCGCCACGCCGCTCAACCAGCGGCCCCTCGAACTCGGTGCCGATGTCGTGATGCACTCGGCGACCAAGTTCATCGGCGGCCATTCCGACCTGCTCGCCGGGGTCCTGACGGTCTCGCGCGACGACCTGCACGACGAGTTCCACGAACGCCGCCTGCTCCACGGCGCCACCATCGGGGCGATGGAAGCGTTCCTCACGATCCGTGGGGCGCGCACTCTCGGACTGCGGCTCGATCGGGCGCAGGCCAACGCGATGGAGCTCGCAACTCGTCTCGAGGCACACCCGGAGATCGTCCGCGTGCGCTATCCGGGATTGGCGAGCCACCCCACCCACACGGTCGCGGCTCGCTTCATGTCCGGCTTCGGGGCGATGCTGTCGTTCGAGACCACCGGTCCCGGCGAACGAGCGACCGAGGTGTGTCGACGCGCACGGCTGATCAATCACGCGACGAGCCTGGGTGGCGTCGAGTCGACGATAGAGCGGCGCGCGACGATCCCCGGCCAGGAGCGAATCCCGCCGACGCTGATCCGGTTCAGCGTCGGCTGCGAGGACATCGACGATCTCTGGGCCGATCTCGACCAGGCCCTGCACTCGACATCGCGGAACGCTGGCCCATGAGCGCGCGTCGCCGCGGTGGCAACCAGGAGATCCCACGGCCGGACGTGTGGACCGAGCATCACGACCCGCCATGGCCGCATGGGACACGGTGGACGCTCGATGAACTGATCGGTCCCGTGCCCGAACATTCGGCACCGTTGTTGCCGTCGTTTCCCGACGCCCGTGTGTCTGCGGTGTTGATCGCTCTGTTCGATGGAGACGATGGTCCCGAGGTGCTCCTTACCAGGCGGTCGATGCACATGCGCAACCATCGCGGCGAGATCAGTTTTCCCGGTGGACGGTTGGACCCGGGCGAGACGCCGGTTCAGACCGCGTTGCGTGAAGCCGAGGAGGAAGTCGGCCTCGACCCGGACCTTCCCGTCGTCGTCGGCGAACTTGCCCACCTCAACACGATCGTCAGCCGGAGCTACATCGTCCCGGTCGTGTCGGTGCTCGAAGAACGGCCTGCGGTCGAACCGCGGACCGGTGAGGTCGATCGTGTGATGTGGACGTCGTTGGCCGAACTCACGCGACCGGGCACCTACCGAATGGAGCGTTGGGGAACCGCTCCGATGGACCGCCCGCTGCACTTCTTCGAACTCGACGACGAGACGGTGTGGGGCGCGACCGCACACATGCTCATCGATCTGCTCACGTACTCCAGCCGCCGCTGAAACTGAAGAACTGACCGGTCTGGAAGCGGTTCGTGCCGTCGAGCAGGACCGAGGTGAACGAGGCGAGCTCGTCCATGGTTCCGAGCTTCTTCATGGGGACCTGAGCCTCGATGGCTGCTCGCCGCTCCGGGTCGGTGTCGGCGCGTGACGCCTTCAGAAAGCCGGGGAAGTCCATGTAGTTGGTGCCGACGGCGTTCACCTGGACACCGTCGCGTGCGTGTTCGAGTCCCACGGCGCGCACGATCCCGTTGGCGCCCGCCCGCGTGCCGCCGTAGATCGACGTGATCGGATCGGGCCGGGCTCCGGTGGCCGACGTGAACACGACGACCTGACCCTGCTTCGCGCCGATCATCGGTGGGAGCACCGCCTGGAGACCATGAAACACCATGTCGAGGTTCATGCGCTTGACGCGTTCCCACTGGTCGATCGTCATGTCGAGGAACTTGCCGACCACGATGAGCCCGGTGACGAGGCACGCCGAGTCGAGCCGCCCGCAGCGATCGAGCGCGGTGGCGACGAGTGCCTGGTTGCCCTCGGCGGTCGAGAGGTCGACATCGGTGACGGTGTGCACCGTGGCGCCGAGTGCCTCGAGTTCCGGGAGCTGCTGGGTGAAGGGGGCCTCGACACCCACCATCGTGTCGTCGTCGCCGGCGCCCTGCAGGACGAGGTCGAAGCCTCGCGCCGCCAGCGACCGGGCGAGCGCAGGGCCGACGTAGCCGGTGGCCATCGTGATCAGTGCGACGGGACGTGTCGTGGTCATCGGTTCATCGTGGCAGGCCGATCCGTCCGGGAGTGAGCTGGCGCCGGCCCGAACTGTCACGTTTGACCCGGCACGGTGTGACAGTTGGTCAGGGTCAGGCGAGGCGGTCGAGGAGGCTCCAGGCCGACTCGACGTGGTGGGGCCCGGTCGAGCGAGCGCCGATCGAGATGCGCAACACCGATCGGCCGTCGAGCACCGTGCGGGTGAAGAGCGCCTCGCCGCTCGCGTTCGCGGCGTCGATCAGAGCGTCCGTCGCAGCGTCGGCGTCGTCGCCGCGCCGCGCGATGCACAGCAGGTTGAGCGGGTGTGGTGCGACGATCTCGAAGCGGTCGTCGTCCGCGATCCGAGCGGCGAGGTCCTGGGTCAGCTCGATGTGGCGGCGGATCATCTCCTGGAACGATGCGACGCCCTCGCAGCGGATCGTGAACCACAGCTTGAGGGCCCGGAAGCGACGGCCGAGCGGGATCTGCCAGTCGCGATAGTCGATCACCGCACCGGCCTCGGCCGCCTCCGAGCGCAGGTACTCGGGCAGGATGCTGAGCGCACCGAGCAGCGCATGGCGGTCGCGGGTCCAAAAGAGGTTGCAGTCGAAGTTCACGCCCATCCACTTGTGCGGGTTGGTGCAGTACGAGTCGGCGAACTCCAGCCCGTCGTTGACCCAGCGGAGCTCGGGTGCGAGCGCGGCGATGCCGGACATCGCGGCGTCGACGTGCAGCCAGACGTCGTGGCGGCGACACACCTCGCCGATCGCCGCGGTCGGATCGAACGCCATCGACGAGGTCGTGCCGTGGGTGGAGCACACGAAGAACGGCACGAGTCCCTCGGCAAGGTCCGCAGCGATCATCTCGTCGAGCGCGTCGGCGCGCATCGCGAACGCCTCATCATGGGGCACGACGCGGATCCGGTCGGTGCCGATACCGGCGATCCGCAGTCCCTTCTCGATGCTCGAATGCGCCTGTGACGTGGAGTAGGCGACCAGTCTCGTGGTGTCGCCGTCGTGGTTGACCGCGCCGGCCGTGGCGCGCCAGCGGGCGGACAGGATCGCCACCAGCGTCGCCTCGCTCGCGGTGCCCTGGATCACGCCGCCCCCGGTGTCGCTGGTGGATCGGAACGCCGGAGGGAGGTCCAGCAGCTCCTGCATCCAGTCGAGCATGAGTGTCTCGACCTCGGTGCACGCCGGCGACGTCACCCAACTCATCCCTTGCACACCGAGCCCGGCCGACAGCAGTTCACCGAGGATCGACGGGAACGACGTGTTTGAAGGGAAGTACGCGAAGAAGCCCGGGTGTTGCCACTGGGTCAGCCCGGGTACGACGACGCGCTCGACGTCGGCCATCACGCGCTCGAACGGTTCGGGTTCCGTGGGAGGGTGTTCGGGCAGCTGCGAGCGCACGTCGCCGGGAGCGACGGTCGATCCGACCGGGCGTTGCTCGACCGAGCCGACGTAGTCGGCAATCCAGTCGATCAGGTCGTGGCCGTGCGTGCGGAACTCGTCAGGGGTCACGCCGTGGAGGTTACGGGTGTCCTCGTGTGTCAGCCTGGCGCGATGGGTGTCCTGGCTCTCGACGTCGACGGCGTGCTGCTCGATCCTGATCGTGGCGGTGCTGGACATTGGACGATCGAGATGGAGCGGCACTTCGGGCTGACACGACCGCAGTTCCGTGAAGCGTTCTTCCAGCGGTCGTGGGACGACGTCGTCAACGGGCGGCGATCGGTTGAAGACGGTGTCGGCGAAGCGCTCGCTGACCTGGGAGCCGACGTCGAGGTCGAGCAGTTCCTCCAGGTCTGGTTCGATGCCGACTTCGCACCGATCGACGATGCGATCGCACTGGCGCGCCGGGCGGGTGCTGCGGGCTGTCGCGTTGTGTTGGCAACCAATCAGGAGCACCGCCGGGCAGCGTTCTTGCGCGAGCATCTCGAGCAGGTGATGCCGGTCGACGACATCCTCTACTCCGCAGACTTCGGCGTCCAGAAGCACGAGCCAGCGTTCTTCGAGCTGGCATCGGTTCGCCTCGGTCTGCCCGCCGCTCGGAGGGCAGACGTCGTGTTCGTCGACGACGCAGCACACAATGTCGACCGAGCCCGTGCTGCAGGTTGGCTGGCCGTTCACGCCGCGCCTGGCGTTCCGCCCGGCGTCTGGATCTCCGAAGTCGATCGACTGCTCGGCCTCTGACACGTCTCGGGGAACCGACTGGGGTCGAGCAGACGTCGAGGACTCAGTCGGGCGTGGTGACGGCGGCGTTCTTCTGGCTGCGGCGCACTCCCCAAGCGATCCGGCCGAAGACGACGAGCAGGCCCGCGAACATCACGATTGCCACGGCGTTCTGGTGCCAGCCGCCTCGGGCCTCGCTGCCGCAGCCTGGGCGTTGCAGCGTCCCGATGCAGTCGGTGAGGTCGCGGTTCTCGGGGAGAAAGGGGTTCGCCTCGTCGACGACGATCTCCTCGCTCGGGACGGTGGTCGATGTCGCGACCGGCTCCGTCGGCGGTGTCGCCGCTCGTGCGACCTCGGCGACGCCCGGACCGGCGACCAACACGACGGCGAACAGGATGCGGACGATCCACGAGCCTGATCTACGATTCACACCCTTGAGTCAACCGCAGCATCACGACGTCCACACCGCCCGGCCGACCGTCCTCGTCGTCGATTTCGGCGCTCAGTACGCCCAGTTGATCGCCCGGAGGGTGCGCGAGCTGAAGGTGTACTCCGAGATCGTCCCGCACCGGATCACCGCCGAGGACGTCAGCGCGCGCAAGCCGGCCGCGATCATCCTCTCGGGTGGCCCCAAGAGTGTCCACGTCGATGGCGCCCCCTCGCTCGACCCGGCCATCTACGACCTCGGCGTCCCGATCCTCGGGATCTGCTACGGCGCCCAGCTGATCGGCCAGCAGCTCGGCGGCGTCGTCGGCCGAGGCATGCAGGGCGAGTACGGCCGTGCCCGGATGGTGCGCTCTGGCGCGTCGCTGTTGCTCCCAGACGATGCACCGGCCGAACACGACGTGTGGATGAGTCACTTCGACGGGATCACCGAGGCTCCCGCCGGATTCGTCGTGACGGCGTCCACGCCCGGCGCCCCGGTGGCCGTCCTGGAGAACGACGATCGTCGCATCTACGGCGTGCAGTTCCATCCCGAGGTCGTGCACTCACCGCACGGGATGGCCGTCATGGCTCGGTTTCTTCACGAACGAGCGGGAATCGCCGCCGACTGGGAGATGTCGTCGGTCATCGACGAGCAGGTCGCCCAGATCCGTGAACGGGTGGGCACCGACAGGGTCATCTGCGGGCTTTCCGGCGGCGTCGACTCGTCGGTGGCAGCAGCGCTGGTCCACAAGGCGATCGGCCATCAGCTCACCTGCATCTACGTCGACACCGGACTGATGCGCAAGGGCGAGAGCCACCAGGTCGTGGAGACGTTCCGCCGCAACCTCGGGATCGAACTCATCCACGTCGACGCCGGGTGGAGGTTCTTCTCCGCGCTCGAAGGGATCACCGAGCCCGAGACGAAGCGCAAGGCGATCGGCGAACAGTTCATCCGCGTGTTCGAGGAGAACACCGGTGGACTCACGGACGCCAAGTGGCTCGTGCAGGGCACGTTGTACCCCGACCTGATCGAGAGCGGCGGCACCGACGGCACGGCCTCGGTGATCAAGAGCCACCACAACGTGGGCGGACTCCCCGAGGACATGAGCCTCGAGCTGATCGAGCCGCTGCGCGAGCTGTTCAAGGACGAGGTCCGCAAGCTCGGCACGGAACTCGGCCTGCCCGACGAGATGGTGTGGCGCCAACCCTTCCCCGGTCCGGGCCTCGGGGTGCGGATCATCGGCGAGGTCACGCCAGAGCGCGTTGCGCTGCTGCAGGAGGCTGACGCAATCGTGAGGGAGGAGCTGCGCCTCGCGGGTCTGGAGCGCGAGATCTGGCAGTCGTTCGCGGTGTTGGCCGACATCCGCTCGGTCGGTGTCATGGGCGACGAGCGCACGTACGGCCATCCGATCATCATCCGGGCCGTGACCAGCGACGATGCGATGACCGCCGACTGGGCGCGCATTCCGTACGACGTGCTCGAGACGATGTCGCAGCGCATCATCAACGAGGTTCCCGGCATCAACCGCGTGGCCTACGACATCACCTCGAAGCCGCCCGGCACGATCGAGTGGGAGTGAACACCGGGGTCAGACCCCGATGTTCACTCGGCGGCCGTCACCTCGATGCTGTGACGCGCGACACACGAACTTTCGTCAAGGGTTCGCAACACGTTCGTCATATTCGCTAGGCTTCGCTCTCGACCTATGCGGCACCCTTTGAAGCAATTCCTGCGTGGCCTTCCGGTCGCCCTCGCGGTCACGTTCGTCGCACCGGTGGCCTTCCCCACCGCCGTCAACGCGCAGAGCGTCGACCAGCAGCGCCAGAAGGTCGAAGAGATCGTCGACGAGCTCGAGCGGCTCGAGGAGCGCGCTCGTCAGCTCGGCGAGGACTACGTCGAAGCGATCGACACGAAGAGCCAGCTCGACATCGAGATCGCTGAAGCGGAGGCCCGGATCGCCGAGCAGGAGGCCGATCTCAATCAGCTTCGCGCCAGCCTCGGTGAGATGGCGCTGCGATCGTTCGTCGGCGGTGGATCGGTGCCGCTGGGCCCGCTCTTCGAGGACTCCGAGAACCTGAACGACGCGGTCAAACGTGACGAACTCGCCCGGGTCGCGCTGAGCGCCGGCGACGTCACCACCGACGAGCTCGATGCGCTCGTCGCCGACATCAACGACGAGAAGAAGGCACTCGATCGCAAGCGGGACCAGGCCGAGCAGGTCGCGTCGTCGCTCACCGATGCGCAGGCCGAGACCGAGCGTCGCACGCAGGAGTACACCGAAGCCCGCGCCGAGGCCGAGGCCACGCTCGGCGAGCTGATCGCCCAGGAAGAGCAGCGACGCGCCGAGGAGTCGGCTCGTCGCCTGCGCGAACAGGCGGCGGCTTCGGCCGGCACGTTGTCCGGCGGGGGTAGCTCCGGCGGAAGCAACTCGGGCGGAAACAACTCGGGCGGAAACAACTCGGGCGGCACCGCGACGTCCGGCGGTTCCTCCACATCGAGCGGTGGGAGCTCCGGTGGGTCGTCCTCGGGCAGCGGCGGAGGGTACTCCCCGCCTGCCGTGTCGTCGCGTTCTGGCCTCGCCGTGCAGGCCGCACTCGGGCAGCAAGGTGTGCCGTACCGCTATGCCACCTCAAAACCCGGTGTCGGATTCGACTGTTCGGGGTTGACCGCGTACGCATGGGCCCAGGCCGGCGTCGGCCTGCCGCACCAGTCCCGTGCGCAGTTCGCGTCGGTCCCGCACGTCTCGAAAGAGTCGGCCCAGGCCGGCGACCTGCTGTTCTTCTACAGCCCGATCAGCCATGTCAGCATCTACCTCGGCAACGGCATGCAGGTACACGCCCCGAACACCGGCAAAACGGTCACGGTGGCTCCGGTCAACTGGGGCAAGGTCACCGGAGTCGGTCGCCCCGGCTGACTCATCTCCACGTTGTGCCAGGCACATCGTGGACATCAGCTCGCGGCTACGGTCGACGCTCGTGCAGCAAACGATTCACGGTATCGACGTCACGCGGGTGACTGCGTGGCTCGTCGACAACATCGACGGCGCCACCGCCCCGTTCCACTTCGATGCGATCGTCGGGGGCCGCTCGAATCTGACCTACACGGTCACCGGTGCCGAGGGCACGAAGTACGTGCTGCGGCGCCCGCCGACCGGGGCGGTCCTCGCGACGGCGCACGACATGGCGCGCGAGCACAGGATCATCTCCGCCGTCGGCAAGACCTCCGTACCCGTCCCTCCTGCCCTTGGGCTGTGTACCGACGATGCGGTGAATGGTGCGCCGTTCTACGTGATGGGATTCGTCGACGGGCTCGTGCTCGACAGCGCCTCCAAGGGTGCTGTGCTCAGCGTCGAGCATCGTCGAGCGGCCGGGTTCGATCTGATCGACGTGCTGGCCGACCTGCATGCGGTGGACGTCGATGCTGTGGGCCTCGGAGATCTCGCCAAACGCGATGGCTACGTCGAGCGGCAGGTGAAGCGCTGGAGCACGCAGTGGGAGCGTTCCAAGACCCGCGAGCTCCCGGCGGTCGAGGAAGTGGCGCGGCGCCTGGCCGAGCGATTCCCCGAGCAGCAGGGCGTGTCGATCGCTCACGGCGACTACCGGTTCGGCAACGTGCTCACCGACGTCGACGAGGGCCGTATCAATGCGGTGCTCGACTGGGAGCTGTGCACGCTGGGTGATCCGCTCGCGGACGTCGGCTACGTCGGCGTGTACTGGGCAGACCCCGGCACGGCACAGAGCCGTCCGAACGATCCGACGGGTATCGAGGGGTTCCCGACCTACGCGGAACTCCTCGAACGCTACGCCACGCGCACCGGTCGCGATCTGTCGCAGATCGACTACTACCTCGCCTTCGGGTCGTTCCGTCTCGCCGTGATCTCCGAGGGCGTCTATGCCCGCTACCTTCACGGCGCCATGGGTGACCAGGGGATCACCAGCGAACAGCTCGATGCGTTCAAGGTCGGCACCGAGATCCTCGCGGAGTCAGCCCTCGATGCCATGCGGCGGCTGTGAGTCCGGCGCGGTCTGACAAGATCGCATCATGAGTACCGCAACGGATGTTCTCGATGGATGGCAGGTCGGTGAGTTCACCGCCGCGGGGCTGACCCGGCCGACCTACCGACGAGGCGAGGGCCCAGGGGTGGTCGTGATCCACGAGATTCCTGGCATCACGCCCCTCGTCGCGAAGTTCGCGAACGAGGTCGTCGATCGGGGCTTCACCGTCGTCATGCCGTCGCTGGTCGGAACCCCGGGGAAGGAGCCCTCGAACGCGTACGCGATGCAGCAGATGGCCAAGGTGTGTATCGCCCGCGAGTTCACGTCGTTCGCGCTCAACCAGACGTCTCCGATCATCGCGTGGCTCCGCGCGCTCGCGCGCAACCTCCACCACGAGGTCGGTGGTCCGGGAGTCGGTGCTGTCGGGATGTGCTTCTCGGGTGGCTTCGCCCTCGGCATGATGGTCGACGACATCATGCTGGCGCCGGTGCTCTCCCAGCCGTCGATGCCACTGCCGATCGGGAAGGCTCGTGGTGCCGACCTGAATCTGTCTCCCGACGACGCGGCGGCGATCGCCGAGCGCGCCGCGGCGGGCTGCGAGGTGCTCGGCCTCAGGTTCACCGGTGACAAGCTGGTCGGCGATCGTTTCTCGTCGCTGCGCGAGCTGCTCGGCGAGGCGTTCATCGCCGTCGAGCTTCCGAGCAGCAAGGCCACTGATCACTCAGTGCTCACGGAGCAGCGCGACGACGAGAGCGTCCGCCGAGTCCTCGACTTCTTCGTGGAGAAGCTCCACAGCTGAGTCAGCGGCTTGACATGTGACCAAAGGGTCACGTAATTTCGCCGTATGGAGGATGCGCTCGACGGGGTCTTCAAGGCGCTGGCCGATCCAACGCGGCGGGCATTGCTCGATCTCCTCGCCGACGACGACGGCCAGACGCTGACGGCACTGGTCTCGGCGTTCTCGGAGATGACCAGATTCGGGGTGATGAAGCATCTCCGAATCCTGGAAGCAGCGCACCTCGTCGTCGCCGAGAAGCGCGGCCGCGAGAAGCTCCACTTCCTCAACCCGGTTCCGATCCGCGACATCCACGACCGCTGGATCTCGCGGTACGCCGAACCCCACGTCGCAGGGTTGCTCGCCCTGCGCGCCCGCACCGAAGGAGCGTGAACCATGCCGGGCACCGCCCACGTCTACGAGATCTTCATCAATGCGCCGGTCCAACGAGTCTGGGACGCACTGCTCGATCCCGAGTACACCCGCCAGTACTTCCGTGGCACGACGTTCCTGTCCGACTTCCGGCGCGGTTCCCCGTACCGCAACGTGCTCGGGGGGAATCGCGACGCCGTGGAGGGCGTGATCGAGGAGATCGATCCACCGCACCGACTCGTCATGACCTGGCACGTGCTCTACGACGCGGCGCTCGCGGCCGAGCCACCCGGTCGCGTCGAGTGGCGGCTCGCTCCGGCCAACGACCAGGGCACGGTCACACGAGTGACGCTCCGTCATGGCGACCTGGCGCTCAGCCCGCTCACCTGGGCGAACGTGCGTCTCGGCTGGGTGGAGATCCTCGACGGGTTCAAGACGCTGCTCGAGACCGGCCGACCGATGCCATCGGTCGTGACCAGGTACGACGAACGGACTGCCGAGTTGATCGAGGGGGGATGGCATCGCAGTCAGGCGATCACGGCGAACAACTCGGTCTGGGAGCTGCTCGACACGGAGTCACCGGATCCCACCGAGCTTCTCAGCCGCGCCTACGCCGCCGCCTACCACTGGGATCGCGCCGCCGATCGCGCGGCCGAGCA
>JBGSII010000302.1:0-10368 GCA_041742555.1 Ilumatobacteraceae bacterium | reverse complement strand
AGCGGATCGACACCAGGGCGGCGTTTCGGCAGTTCGGGTTCGAACGTCCAGGCATCGTCGTGTTCGTCTGCCGAGTCCTCGTCGACGGCGACCGGAGCCGCCCAGTCGTCATCCTCGATGTCGTCGTAGTCGTAGTCGTAGTCGTCGGGCAGGTGGCCGGTCTGCGGCGTCGCCGGTCCGGCCGCCCGGCCATGCACCCGATCGACTCCGGAACCGGCGCCGAGCAGTTCACCCCACCAGCGTCCGATCGTGGCTCCCACGCCGGCGCGAGGTTCCGAGAGACGGCGGTCGGAGGAGGTCCAGTCGGTCTGTTCGCCCCAGAACTCGTCCTGGAGTGTCGGAGCGGGGTCGTGTCGGTCGATCGTCATGGTGTCTGGTCGTCGTCCGAACACGCTGCTCGTGTGCCCAGACCCCGGCGTGGCCGGTTCTCGAAGGTCTGGTCTACTCGGTTCGTCACCAAACCGCAACATCGTCGTCATGCAAACGACATGGATGTGATTCGTTCGGCCGCCGTCGAGCGCAGCCGGTCCGACTCGACCCGCCCAGCGAACGACCGGTGCACCTCGAGGTGCACCGGTCGTGGCGGAGAGGGTGGGATTTGAACCCACGGATCACATTGCTGCGATCAACGCCTTAGCAGGGCGCCCCATTCGGCCGCTCTGGCACCTCTCCTGGGAGCCCCGGAGTGTAGCCCGGTATCGTCGGGACCGGAACGGTGGCAGAGTGGACGAATGCAGCCGCCTTGAAAGCGGCCGGGCGCAAGCCTCGGGGGTTCGAATCCCTCCCGTTCCGCTGTGTGATGTCGCGAGACATCGAGGACGGACCGGACCTGCATCAGGGTCCGGCTCTGTTGAGCAAGTCGGCGAGTCGATCCCGATTGGCGGTGCCGGCCTGATCGTCGCCGACCACCACCAGGCGGCGCCACAGAACGGCCCGATCCGGCGCCACGAATTGCGTCGTGCGCCATCTCGACGGCCATCAGTTGTACCAGGCACGGATCACGTACCCGATCAGCACGACGATGACCAAGCCGGTGAGAACCCGCTGCGACGACGGCATCGGCATACTCATCGTGGCCGATCGTAGTCACCACGTCGAAGTGGTCAGGTGGGGGGTCAACCCTCGGAACGTGACGTCCGAGATGCGATCCTGCTCGGCCTTCAGGGTTCTGGCCTCACCTATAGACATTTGCATATAGGATGGAGCCGTGACCACCGGGGCCGCCGAGCTGATCAGAACCGCACGACGCAGCGCAGGCATGTCCCAGTGCGAGCTCGCGCGGCGTGCGGGTGTCGCCCAACCGGTGGTCAGCGCGTACGAGAACGGTCGGCGCGAACCTGGGCTGGCGATGTTGTCGAAGCTGATCGAGGCCTCCGGTCACGCCGTGTCGATCCAGGTCATACCAGGACCGGTCGAAATGCGCGGTCTCCCGGACACCCCGATCGGCCGACGGTTGCGTCGGCATCGCCGAGCGATCGTCGACGCCGCCCGACGGCGGGGAGCAACGAACGTGCGCGTGTTCGGCAGCGTCGCCCGCGGTGAGGACACCGCCGCGAGCGATGTCGACATCCTCGTCGATCTCGCTGACGGCGTCGGTGTGCTCGGACTCGTCGGACTCGAGCGCGAGCTGAGCGAGATCCTGAAGCGACCGGTCGATGTGGTTCCCGCAGCGGGGTTGAAGCCAGCTGTTGCCAAGCGCATCGCAAACGAGGCGATCCCCCTGTGAGGAACGATGCGCAACGGCTCGTGGACGTCCTCGCAGCTGCGGATGCGATCGCCGACCACCTGGGGCGCGGAAGTCTCACCGACGGGCTCGTGTTCGATGCTGTCAGGGTCCGCTTGATCGAAATCGGTGAAGCGGTCAAGGCGATCGATCCGGCGGTGCTCGCCACGGAGCCTGACGTGCCGTGGCTGGACGTCGCCGGGATGCGCAACCATCTGGCGCACCGATACTTCGACACCGACCACACGATCGTCTTGGCCACCGTCGAACATGACCTCCCGCCGCTCGTCGCAGCAGCGCGCCGGTTGCTCGACGCCATCGACGACTGAACCTCGGCGGACCCTGGATGACGTCGACGGACGCTCGCGAAGGAACAACGATTCCGCCTCGTCAGATCAGCGCTCGCTGCTCTCGCGGTTGCTCTCGAGTCACGACGAGTCACGCGATTCGACACAAGAGCACAGCAGCCTAGCCAGAGAGGTGGAGGCACGTCGGTGTCGCCGAAGCCGGCTGCGGTACGTGCAGCGCGGAGCCGGCGGCACCATCGAGTGGTAGCGCAACGTTGCCGACGTGTGGTTTCCCCACGATCACCGCCGCCGCTGACTGACCACCGGCGACACCTCCGGCAGTCGCCGCGGCGCTACACAAGCGCCCGATACCTGCACGCAGAACTCCGCCCGCACCGGCACGGCGACCACCGCAACACCCCTCGGGTGTCAATCAGGCCCAAGTCGCACACAGCGCAGGCTGGCGCGAGCAATCGAGTCAGCCGACAGTTGTCGTCGATGGCCCTGGCCGTCTTCCTGCATCGAGCATTCGGCGAGCGTGCTCCGCACGGGCGTTCTTCGCGAGCATCGCCATGGTGCTCCAGAGATGGTCGGATCGAACGCATCCGCGGAGCACTCGGGTTTCGGCGCGGATTTTCGGGGCACGTGTCCGAATCTCGGTCCACCGTTCGTCGTGTCTGTGACAATCAACCATGTTCACCGACACAAAGGACGTCACGACGTGAAGTACATGCTCATCCTCACAAGCAATCCCGACGACGAACCAGCTCCGGACAGCGACGCGTTCGGGCCCTACATGGGCGAATGGGCTGCCTACAGCGAGGCCCTCGCGGAGGCGGGCGCCATGGTCGCCGGCGAAGCGCTGCAGGGCGCGGACACCGCAAGCACCGTCCAGGTTCGCGATGGCAAGCGCATCGTGACCGACGGGCCCTTCATCGAGTCGAAGGAAGTGATCGGCGGCTACTACGTGATCGACGTCGCCGACCTCGACGAGGCGCTCGACTGGGCCGCCCGGATCCCGAACTCGCACTTCGGCACGATCGAGGTTCGACCGGTCATGCAGTTCGAGGGCTGACGACCGCCAGCGGGCCCGGCCTCGTGAGGGATCTGATGGGTGTCGCCGACGTCTTTCGCGCTGAGTGGCCACGGCTGGTGGCCACGCTCATGCGCGACGTCGGCGACCTCACCATCGCGGAAGACGCCGCACAAGACGCGTTCATCGAGGCGTCGACAAGGTGGCCAACCGATGGGATCCCCGAGCGGCCTGGGGCCTGGTTGATCACGACCGGCCGACGCAAAGCCATCGATCAGATCCGCAGAATGCGCCGATTCGAGGATCGTCTCCCGGTGTTGGCCGCCGATCTCCCAACCGTCAGCTCTCACGACACGGAGTCTGCTCATGTCGACCTCGACGGTGAACAGGCCCTCGACGATCAACTCGCGCTCCTGGTGGGATGCTGCCATCCCGCCCTCTCCCCGGAGGCGCAGGTCGCGTTGACCCTACGCATCGTGGCCGGGCTCTCGACGCCGCAGATCGCCCGCGCGTTCCTGGTGTCCGAAGAGACGATGACGCGTCGACTCACCCGCGCCAAGTCGAAGGTCCGCGCCGCTCGAATTCCTTTCGATCCGCCGAATCTGGACACGCTCGCCGAGCGCGTCAGTGCCGTGTGCGAGGTGATCTCGTCGATCTTCACCGAGGGCCACGCCAGCGCGACCGACACGGCGCTCATCCGAGGAGATCTCTGCGAGGAGGCCATCTGGCTCGCCGAGCTCCTCAGCAAGCTGGTCCCGACCGACGCGGAAGTCGCAGGGCTCCACGCGCTGCTGTTGCTGACCGACGCCCGACGATCCAGCCGTCTCGACCACCACGGCTCCCCGATACTGCTCGCCGCCCAGGATCGTTCCCTGTGGGATCAACCGATGATCGCTCGCGGTCTCGCCGAGCTGGCGAGAGCACACTCGTTCCACCGCGGCGGGCCCTTTCAGTTCCAAGCAGCGATCGCCGCCCTGCACGCCACTGCGCCCACCTTCGAGGCCACCGACTGGCCAGCGGTCCTGCGCCTCTACGACGTGCTCCTCCACCGCCAACCCAGCGCGCTGGTCGCGCTCAACCGGGCGATCGCCGTCGACCACGTGCACGGACCCGCCGCCGCGCTCGCAGCACTCGATGCCATTCCCCAGGCGGACGACCTCACCGGTGACCTCAACGGCTATGTGTACTTCCACACAGCGCGAGCCGACATCCTCGCCCGACTGGATCGGCCCGATGACGCCGCAGCCGCGCTGGACCGCGCACTCGAGTGCAGCACCAACGAGTCGGAGCGATCGTTCCTTCGGCGCCGACGGCAGAATCTGAACGAGACGGTCGGCGATCGCACACAGGCTCGGAGATCCTGAGTATTCGAGCGGACATCGGACGCGAGTCGGCGCAGCTCCGGGCTGTCAGAGGGCGTCGACTCCGGCTTTGAGGACGGCGAGACCGGTGGCGTCGATGCAGTAGCGGGTGCGCGGACCTTCGATCTCCCCCTGGATCAGGCCGGCTTCGCGAAGGATGCGGAGGTGTTCGGACACCGTGGACTGGGCGAGTGGGAGCTCGGCGACGAGGTCGCCCGTCACGCAGGTCTCGCGGTGGGTCAGCAACTGCAGGATCGCCAACCGGGCGGGATGGCCGATCGCCTTGGCCATGGCCGCGAGGGTCTCGTCATCCGGGGGCGGAACCAGCGCGTCGACCGGGGTCGGCACGCGACACTCGTCACGGCCGGTGATCGGTGTCATCGGGGCGGACGCCGACGTGGCCATCATGATGGTGACGCTTCGGTGGGGGGAGCGACGACGGCGTCGCCCGGGTAGTAGCGGCGGCGCGCCCACAGTGAGACGTACACGAGACCGACCAGGACGGGAACCTCGATGAGCGGTCCGACCACCCCGGCGAGCGCCTGACCCGACGACACACCGAACACGCCGATGGCCACGGCGATCGCGAGCTCGAAGTTGTTGCCCGCCGCGGTGAACGCGATCGACGCGTTGCGGTCGTACGGGAACCGCATCCTCAACCCCACGGCGAACGAACCCGTCCACATGATCGCGAAGTAGATCACGAGTGGGATGGCGATGCGCGCAACATCCCACGGGTTCTCGGTGATCGCGTCGCCCTGCAGCGCGAACAGGATCACGATCGTGAACAGCAAGCCGTACAGCGCGATCGGGCCGATGCGCCGAAGGAACGTCCCCTCGTACCACTCCGTGCCCTTGCGAGGCTCGAGAATGAGCCGCGTGAGGAATCCGGCGAACAGCGGGACGCCGAGGAAGATGAGGACCGACTTGGTGATCGCCCACACGGTGATGTCGATGCCGTCGGAGTCGAGCCCCAGCCAGCCGGGCAGCAGCTCGAGGTAGAAGTAGCCGAGCAGCGAGTAGGCGACGATCTGGAACAGTGAGTTGACGGCGACCAGGACGGCGGCGAGCTCGCGGCTCCCGCAGGCCAGGTCGTTCCAGATGAGGACCATCGCGATGCAGCGGGCGAGACCCACGATGATCAGGCCGGTGCGGTACTCCGGAAGGTCCGGCAGCAGCAGCCAGGCAAGGGTGAACATCAACAGCGGCCCGATCAGCCAGTTCAACACCAGCGACATCACCAGCGACCGACGTTCGACGACGCTGCCGATCGAGCGGTACTTCACCTTGGCCAAGACGGGGTACATCATCGCCAGCAGACCGATGGCGATGGGCAGCGACACCGTGTCGATCTTGACCTTGTCGAGCGTGTCATCGAGACCGGTGAACACCTTGCCCAGAACGATCCCGACCACCATCGCCACGCCGATCCACACCGGCAGGAAACGATCGAGCAGCGACAGCCGAGCCACCACCGCGTCCGTCGGAGCAACCTCGGTCGTCACCTTCGTCGACATGACGTTCGCTCCCTCATCGTCTTTCGACGATGAACGATATCAGGTGCGACGGAGCGCGAGGAAGTCCGCTGCCTCGCGGCACTGCTGCTCGAGATCGACGACGGCCGACTCGAACGCACGGGGAGCCGATCCGGTGGGGTCAGCGACCTCGGGAATCGGCTCGCGGAGGTACCGCCCAGCAGTGCGTCGCGCTGTCAGCGACTCCACCCACGAACGCAGATTCGTCTCGGAGCTGTCTCGACCGGCCGCCGCGAGGTCGAGGAACTCCGGAAGGGTCATCGCCCACCTGAACGCACGAGGTGACAGCGTCGCGATCTTGACGACGTGATCGCGCTCGGCGGTGAGAATCAGGTCGGCTCCGTCGACGAGCGACACGGTGGTTGCTGCGCTGCGGTGTGTCGACACGTCGAGGCCACGCCGCCGCATCGCAGCGACGGCATCGTCGATCGCCGGGAGCCCCACCGGACCGAAGCCCGATGATCGGGTCTGCACCGTGTTGTCGGCGAGGCGATCGCCGAGCATCGAGCCCAACAGTGCGGCCATCATCACCGAGCGCGTTCGATTGTGGCTGCACACCGTGAGGATTCGCAGCGGAACACGCTCCCCTGGGGTCAACGCAGATCCAGCCCGAACACGTCGTGGAACGCCCGGTAGTAGTCCTCGTCCTCCTCGATCGCGCCCAGGGCGATCCAGTCGCTGTGGTCGATGCGGTCGTGTAGTTCCGCGAGCTCCGCCCCACCCCAACTCACCGGGTATCGCAACCGGTGATCGTCGGTGGTGATCGCCTCGTGAATCACCTCAGCGACCTCGAACGGGTCGGTCGCATTGGCCATGCCGGTCATGTAGAACTGGAACATGCGCCGGTAGTGAGCGTCGTACACGCCCGTCGAGTTCGGGGCGTCGACGTTCTTCGCGAAGATCGCCGACTTCGTCACGCCGGGTTCGATGATCGCGACACGGATCCCGAACGGAGCCAGCTCCTGGGCGAGCCCCTCGCTGAGTCCTTCGAACGCCCACTTCGACGCCACGTACGGCGACTGCGCGAGCGCCGCGATCCGCCCCGCCACCGAGGTGATGTTCACGATCGTCCCGCTCCCCCGTTCACGCATCTGCGGCAGCACGGCCTGGATGCAACGAACCGCTCCGCACAGGTTCACGTTCATCACCGAGAGGTAGAGCTCGGTCGGGCACTCCTCGGCCACGGCGTTGCCGCCGACTCCCGCGTTGTTGACCAGATGATCCACGCGTCCTGTGGTCTCGAGGATCCGTTCGAACCCGACGCGCACCGACTGATCGTCGGCGACGTCGAGCTCGAACAACTCGACCGAAACGTCTGCGTCAGCGGCCATCGTGCGCAACTTGTCCGCCTTGGCGAGCGACCGAACGGTGCCGACCACCCGGTGGCCACTCGCAGCCAGGTGGATCGCGGTCGCCCGCCCGATTCCGGAGTTCGCCCCGGTGACCACGCTCACCGGCC
Organism: Ilumatobacteraceae bacterium; assembly: GCA_041742555.1. Lineage (GTDB taxonomy): Bacteria > Actinomycetota > Acidimicrobiia > Acidimicrobiales > Ilumatobacteraceae > Sva-07. Next base: position 2,970 of record JBGSII010000302.1, on the reverse strand, counting down.
GCTCCGCGATGCTGTTGTGTTCGATCGACATCGCATCGAGCGTACGCGTCCGACGGTGCCCGGCGCGCCGTCTGCGTCCTACGGTGAGGTCACCCTCGAGGAGGAACGAGATGACCCCATCCTTCGGCGATCCCCGTACCGACATCGCACAGACGGTGTACGCCTTCGCATACGGCATCGACGGGCGCGATTGGGACGCGTATCGGTCGATCTTCGTCGGCCCCGACGACGAGATCACCTTCGACTACGAGTCCTACAGCGGTCGACCGGCGATGCAGATGACCGTCGGGCAGTGGCTCGACGTCGTGACGCCGCTGTTCAACGGACTCGACGCCACCCAACACACGATGAGCAACCCGCTCGTCGAGATCCACGAGGCTGGACGCGCCGCCCGGTGTCGCATGTACATGCAGGCTGCTCATTTCCTGTGGGCCGACGACGTGGATCAACCCGAGTTCACGATCGGCGGGTACTACGACGACCATCTCGTGCTCGACCACGACGGCAATTGGAAGATCGACGCCGTCCGCCTCACCGTGTGGTGGCGGCGAGGGAACGAGGGGATCATGGAACAGGCCCGACGAAGGAGTGCGCCGTGAAGATCGGGGCCGTGTATCCCCAGACCGAACTGAGCGGCGATCCTGCCGCGGTTCGCAGGATCGGACTCGCCGTCGAGGAGGTGGGGCTCGATCACCTTCTCGCGTACGACCATGTCGTCGGTGCCGTCAAGGCCGACCGCGACCCGCCGCTGTGGGGCCCGTACGACGAGCACGACCCGTTCCATGATCCGTTCGTGATGTTCGCCTACCTGGCTGCGATCACCGATCGCATCGAGCTCGCCACGGGCGTGCTGATCCTTCCCCAACGCCAGACGGTGTTGGTCGCCAAACAGGCCGCCGATGTCGACCTGCTCTCGCACGGTCGGCTGCGGCTCGGGGTCGGAGTGGGATGGAACTACGTCGAGTACGACGCGCTCGGGGAGGACTTCTCGACCCGTGGGCGCCGAGCCGACGAGCAGATCCGCCTGCTCCGCGAGCTCTGGCATGGCGACGTGATGAGCTTCGACGGCGAGTTCGACTCGGTCGATCGCGGCGTCGTCATCCCGGGCCCAGGGCGTCAGATCCCGATCTGGGTGGGTGGATTCAGCCGGCCCGCGTTCGAGCGAGGCCTGAGGTTCGGCGATGGATTCATCTTCGCCGGCGACGAAGCACGCGTCCACAATGCCCTTGCGGACGTGATGGCGCTCGGAGCCGCTCGCGATCGGACGCTGGACGGATTCGGACTCGACTACGTCGCGTTGACGCTGACGACGCCAGCAGCGGCCGCAGACGCCGCTCGTCGCTGGCGTGACGCAGGTGGCACGCACTTCTCCGCGGTGTCGATGGGCGCAGGACGCGACTCGATCGATGCCCACATCGACTTCTTCGCCGAGTTCGCAGCACTCACGAGAGACCACTGACGCAGGCCGCCCACGTCGACGTGGACGTCACGTCGCGATCGACGCCTGGATGTCGCGGACCCAGTCGTCGGCCTCGCGCCACTTCGCATCGGCGTGTTCGCGCGTCGACTCGGCGTGCTCGTCGGCCGCCGGGTACGAACCGAGGAACTTCACCCCTCCCTGCTTGGCATGCAGCGCCCGCATCGTGTCGGCAAGCAGCTCGTCGGCGACGTGCGATTCGGCATAGACGATGAAGCAGTAGTCGCCGAGGCCGCCGTCCTTGGTGGGCCGCGACAGCAGGTTCGACAGGTTGATCCTGCGCGCCGCGAACTCCTGCAGGATCGAGATCAACGAGCCCGGCTCGTCGGCTCGCTGATAGATCACGAGCGCCGTGCGATCGTGGCCGGTACGGGCGGGAACGCCCTCACGAGCGACCACGACGAACCGTGTCTGATTGCCGGGGTGGTCGCTGATGCCCGCGGCGAGGATGTCGAGGTCGTACAACTGGGCCGACGTACGCGGCGCCACGGCCGCATGACCGTGGCCGAGCTCGCTCGCCAGCCGAGCACCCTCGGCGGTGGAGTTCGCGGCTCGAACCTCGGCCCGCCCGACGTGGTTGCGCAGGTACGCATGGCACTGTGCCGTGGCCACCGGGATCGACAGGACCACCTTCACGTCATCGAGCGTGGTGCCCCTCGGCGCCAGCAGGCAGTGTTCGATGTCGAGCACCACTTCGCGCTGGATGAACAGGTCGTGGTTGAACGCCAACTCGTCCTGGCTCAGATTGACGGCGCCCTCGATGGAGTTCTCGATCGCCACGAACCCCAGATCGACCTCGCCGTTGCCGACCGCGTCGAGGACATCGGGCATGGTGCGGTAGAGCACGAACTCGCTCGTGGCGAGATCGGACTGGGAACGCAACGCCTGCTCGGTGAAGGTGCCGAGCGGTCCCAGGAACCCGATGCGCGTCATGTACCCAGGCTACGGGTTGCGCCCGGGCGAACCCGAGTGGCTTTCCGGCCCGAGTGGTGCGGCGATCTGCACCCACACGATGGACGTGCACCGGACAAGTCGGACACCGCTCGGACACACCTGGCCACTGCACGGGCGATCCTGACGAGGACGGGCCAGAATGGGCGAGTGGACGAGGCCCGGCTCCGCCAACTGATCGACGACATCCGAACGGGGACCACCTCCCCCGACGACGCCGTCACCGAACTGCGGCGCTTGCCCTTCGCCGACGTCGGCGACGCCCTCGTCGATCACCACCGTGCCCTTCGTCAGGGTCTGCCCGAGGCGATCTACGGACCGGGCAAGTCGCCCGAGCAGTGCGTGAGGATCGTGACCGAACTGCTCGAGCACGACGACGGACCGGTGTTGCTCACCCGCACGTCCGACGACCAACGCAAGGCGGTGCTCGCAGAGCACCCCGAGGGAGTCATCGGATCGGGGTGCGTCGCCTGGCGCCTGCCCGAACCGTTCCGGCCGTTCCGCGTGCTGGCCATCAGTGCCGGCACCGCCGACGTGCCCGT
>JBGSII010000301.1:0-6365 GCA_041742555.1 Ilumatobacteraceae bacterium | reverse complement strand
CCGGTCCTCGCGGGCAGCGGCGCAACGTGGTTCGTCGACGGCGAACGCGCGAACGCCCTCGCCGATCTGATCGACGAGGGCGCTCGTGTGGTCGTGGCACGAACCGTGCCGATGGCCGTCGCACTCGGTCGCGACGACCTCGACACCCCCGGCGGAGCCGGGCGTGCGTGAACGTGGTGACTACTTGCGACGCTGGTGGCGCGTGCGGCGCAGCATCTTCTTGTGCTTCTTCTTCCGCATGCGCTTGCGACGCTTCTTGATCAGAGAACCCATAAGAGGCGCCACGCTACCGGTTCCGACCTCCCGCGCCACCGAGTACCGAACCCCGGGTGGCGCGCCCGGCCGAGCGAGATACCGTGAGCGCACCGATGCACAGTCAGTCCGGGGTCGTCTAATGGTAGGACAGCGGTTTTTGGTGCCGCGTGTAGGGGTTCGAGTCCTCTCCCCGGAGCCATGAGCGTTTCCGCCATCATCCTCGCCGCAGGCGAGGGCACCAGAATGCGCTCCAATCGACCCAAGCCGTTGCATCTGATCTGCGGCCGCGCGATGGTGCTGCACGTCATCCACTCCCTCGAACAGCTCGCGCCCGATCGCACGGCGGTCGTGGTCGGCCACGGCGCCGAGCAGGTCACCAAGAAGGTGCAGCAGCTCGCGCCGGACTGGGCGAACGTTGCGTTCGTCGAGCAACTCGAGCAGAACGGGACCGGCGACGCCGCGTCGATCGGCATGACCGCGTTCGGCGGCGACGACTACGACGACAACTCGACGATCGTCGTGCTTCCGGGCGACACGCCGCTGTTGCGCCCCGGCACCTTGCGTGAGCTCGTCGACACACACGTCGAGTGCGCCAACGCCGCCACGCTGCTCACCAGCGTGATGGACGACCCGACGGGGTACGGGCGAGTGATCCGCAAGGCCGACGGCCAGGCCGCCCGCATCGTCGAGCACCGAGACGCCGCCCCGGACGAGCTCGACGTGAAGGAGATCTGCACGTCGATCTACGCGTTCCGCCGCGATCTGCTCGGACCCGCGTTACGCAAGCTCACCACCGACAACGCGCAGGGCGAGTACTACCTCACCGACGTGATCTCGGTGCTCGGCGCCATGGGTCACCGCATCGGCGTGGTGCAGGCACCGGCCGGCGAAACCCAGGGCGTCAACGATCGCTGGCAGCTCGCCCTCGCGGAACGAGAGTTGCGAGCGCGGACCAACCGGGAGCATCTCCTCGGCGGCGTGACCATGCTCGATCCTCGCCAGACCTTCATCGACGTGACCGTCACGATCGGACGCGATGTCACGCTGTATCCGGGCACGATCCTGCAAGGGTCGACGGTGGTCGGTGACGGCTGCGAGATCGGACCCGACACCCGCTTGGTCGACTGCGCCGTCGGCGCCGAAGCGGTCGTCGAACACACGGTCGGACACGACGCCGAGATCGGACCCGCCGCCTCGGTCGGGCCGTACGCACATCTGCCCGCCGGCTCGAGCGTCGCTGCGAACACGACGACCGGCGCCTTCTACACTGCTCCTGTCGGCTGAAGCCGCACCACGTCGGGGAGGACGTACCGCTCATGGAGAAGGTCACCACCAAGCGCCTGGCCCTGTACTCGGGCCGGACCCATCCAGAGCTGGCGCAGGAGGTGGCGGCGCACCTCAACATCGAGTTGGGCCACGACAATCTCGTCGAGTTCGCCAACGGCGAGGTGCGGTGCCGGTTCGGGGAGTCGATCCGCGGCTCTGACGTGTTCGTGATCCAGAGCCACTACGGCGTCGACAACCGTTCGGTGAACGACTCGATCATGGAGCACCTGATCATGATCGACGCCGCCTATCGGGCCTCCGCGAAGCGCATCACCGCGGTGTGCCCCTTCTACGGCTATGCCCGCCAGGATCGTAAGGCAGAGGGTCGCGAGCCGATCACCGCCCGCCTCGTCGCCGACATGTTCAAGGCCGCTGGAGCGAAGCGGATGATCTCGATCGACCTGCACTCGGGCCAGATCCAGGGGTTCTTCGAGGGCCCGGTCGACCATCTGACGGCGATGCCGGTGCTCGAGGCATACATTCGCGAGCACGCCACCGAGCCGGTGATCGTCTCGCCGGATGCCGGGCGCATCAAGGTCGCCGAGCGGATGGCGCAGCACCTCAACGACTGCGGCGCCGACCTGGCGTTCATCTACAAGCGTCGACCCAAGGGCATGACCAACGTCGCTGAGGCGACCGAGGTGATGGGCGACGTCGACGGGCGTCTGTGCGTCCTCACCGACGACATGATCGACACCGCCGGCACGATCTGCGCGGCTGCCGAACTGCTGGTGCAGCGTGGCGCCAGCGAAGTGTGGGCGATGGCGACACACGGTGTGCTTTCCGGTCCCGCGATCGATCGGCTGAAGAACGCGCCGATCGCCCGAGTGGTGCTCACCAACACGCTGCCGCTGCCGTCGGAGAAACAGCTCGACAAGATCGAAGTGCTGTCGGTCGCACCACTCATCGCCGAGGCGCTCGGCGCGGTCTTCGACGACACCAGCGTCAGCGACATCTTCGACGGCGAAAACCTCGCCTGATCCCACGCCGCCCCAGCAACCCGAGCAGTGCGCGGGGACAGCGCTGCGGGCACGGCGTGCGCGGCGTACGTGGATTTCGGGTGCAGTCGGAACCCGGACGGGGCGCAGATGCACCGACGATTTCGGGCGGTCTGGCGTGGAGGGGTTGGTCGAGTGGGGCGATAGCGTAGGTGCCTGCTGTAACGACCTGGCGTCCACGTTCGGGCGTCGTCACGAGATTCGATGGAAGCCGATCACCATGTCTGAGACCGTTCTCCAAGCCGAAATCGGCCGCCGCGCCGGAAGCGCCGACGCTCGGCGCCTGCGCGCCGAGGGCAAGATCCCCGCCGTGGTGTACGGCCACGGGATGGAGCCGATCAGCGTGTCGGTCGATCGCCGCGAACTGCGCCAGGCATTGTCGGGCGCCGCTGGCATGAACACGATCCTCGACCTCAACGTCGACGGCGCCGTGTACCCGACACTCATCAAGGACATCCAGCGTCACCCGGTCAAGCGTTCGGTCCAGCACATCGATTTCATCCAGGTCAACCTCAACGAAGAGGTCGTGGTGTCGATCCCGATCCACCTCGAGGGCGAATCCAAGGAGGTGTCGGCGGGCAACGGCCTCATCGACCTCGCCATGCAGGAACTGCAGGTTCGCACGACCCCGCGCAACATTCCCGATGGCATCACGATCGACGTGTCGGAGATGACGATGGACACCGTCATCCGTGTCGAGGATCTCCCGTTGCCGTCGGGCGTCACCGCCGAAGACGATGCCGACGCACCGGTTGTCACCGTGCTCACCATGCGCGCTCCGGTCGACGACGCTGCGTCGGAGGAGACCGTCTCCGACGGTTCCGACAGCGCCGACGCCGCCAGCGATTCCGACAGCGAGTGACACGCCGAGCGGTGCCCGACTCGCCGCGCTGAGCGCGCCGATCCAGGCAGTTACGCGGCGTATCGAGGCACACGATGGGGTTGTTCGGGCGCATCGGCAAGGGCGAGCCGTACGACTGGTTGGTCGTGGGCTTGGGCAACCCGGGCGAGAAGTACTCCCGAACCCGTCACAACGTGGGTGAAGAAGCCGTTCGGCTGCTCGCCGAACGGCGCGGCACGACGTTGAAGGGTGGTCGAGACAACGCGCTGGTCGCCGAGACGCGCGTCGCCACCCCCGGCGGCGACAAGCGGGTGGTGCTGGCCTTTCCGATCACGTTCATGAACGAGTCCGGCCAGGCCGTGAGCGCACTCGTTCGCCGGTACCGGATCGAGTCGCCGGAGCAGATCATCGTGATCCAGGACGAACTCGACCTGCCGCCCGGCGAACTGAAGGTCAAGTCCGGCGGCGGCCTCGCCGGCCACAACGGACTGCGCTCGATCACGCAGCACCTCAAGACCCAGGACTACCTGCGGGTCCGCATCGGCGTCGGCAAGCCCGACCATAAGGACGTCGGCAAGGGCCATGTCCTCTCGAAGGTCCCCAAGGCCGAACGCGAACTCCTCGACATCCGCATCGTCGACGCCGCCGACGCCGTCGAATTGATCATCGCGTCCGGTGTCGAGGCTGCAATGCAGCGGTACAACGGCAAGCCATGACGTCACCCGAGTTCGCTCCGTTGGGGGCATTGCCGGCACTCCTGCGCGACGAACCCGGCCTGACTCGTGCACTGGGCGACCCGACGGCCCGCCTGGCGATCGTGGAGGTCGCCCGACCGATCTCGATCGCGGCGCTCTCCGTCCTGTCGTCGCGGCGGCCACTCGTCGTCAGCTGTCCCACCGGCACGATGGCGGGCCAACTCGCCGACGACCTCTCGCAGTTCCTGCCACCCGGCGAGGTCGTGCACTTCCCGGGCTGGGAGACGCTCCCGTTCGAACGCGTCAGCCCGAGCGTCGAGACGATGGGCCAGCGCCTCGACCTGCTCTGGCGGCTGCGCGACCCCGAGCGCTGCCCTGCGGTGATCGTCGCGGGCGTTCGGGCGCTGCTCCAGAAACTCGGCCCCGGCGCAACCAGCGTCGAGCCGATCATGGTGCGGCCCGGCATCGACGTCGACCCCGACGCGCTCGGCCGGCAACTCGTCGAGTTCGGCTACCGACGCGAGGAACTGGTCGAGCACCGCGGCGAGTTCGCCCGGCGGGGCGCCATCATCGACGTGTTCCCGTCGACCGCCGACGCCCCGATCCGCATCGACCTGTGGGGCGACGAGGTCGACCGACTGACCCGATTCGGCGTCAACGACCAGCGTTCGATCGACGATCTCGACGAGGCGATCATCTTCCCCGCTCGCGAGCTGATGCCGACCGACGACGTCCGCGAACGCGCCGCCCGTCTGGTCGCCGCCGAGCCGTGGGGACGCGAGCAGTGGGAACGACTCGCGGAAGGCGTCCACTTCGACGGCATGGAGAGCTGGCTGCCGTGGCTCGTCGACGAGGACCTGCTCCTCACCGACGTCCTCCCCGACGCCGCGAAGGTCGTGCTCGTCGAGCCACGCCGGATGCGCGACCGAGCGCTCGATCTGATCGCGGAGGAGGACGACCTGGCGCGCACGCTCGCCTCGACCTGGGCACGCGACCCGGACAAGTCGTTCCCGCGCCTGCACGCAGATCCCGACACGCTGCTCGACGACCGGCGGTCCGACTCCTCGCCGCACGCTGGCTCGTTCTGGTCGATCGACTCGACCCCCGAGTCGCCCGAGACGCCGCTCGTGGAGGCATCCGGATGGGGGCCGGTCGCCGGCGACGGGTCCGGACTCACCGACCGTCTGACCGAGTTGATCGGCAGGGGGTACCGGGTGGTCGTCGCCGCTGATGGCACAGGATCGGCGCAGCGTCTCCACGACCTCCTCCTCGACAACGGCCTCGACTTCGCGGTGCTCGCACCGAGCGCCGAGCCGAAGCCGGGTGGCAGCATCACGATCGCGCCGCTCCACCGCGGCTGCACGCTACCGAACGCGAAGGTCGCCATCGTCGCCGAGAGCGACCTGACAGGCCGGCGCCGCGCCCACCGGACGATCCGCAAGCACAAGCGCGAGTCCGCCTCGACGTTCGAGGATCTCAAGGCGGGCAACTACGTGGTGCATCACCAGCACGGCGTCGGCCGGTACGAGGGCATGGTCAAGCGGGCGATCGGGGGCGTGGAGCGCGACTACCTCCTGATCTCGTACAAGGGCGACGACAAGCTCTACGTCCCCTCGGACCAGATCGACACCCTGCGCCAGTACGTGGGCGGCGAGGCCCCGAAGCTGCACCGGCTCGGCGGGTCCGACTTCGCGAAGACCAAGAGCAAGGTCCGCTCGGCGGTTCGCGAGATCGCGCAGGAACTCGTCGTGCTCTACCAGAAGCGCGTCAACGCCGAGGGCCACTCGTTCGCCCAGGACACGCCGTGGCAGGCCGAGATGGAGGAGGCGTTCCCGTACGTCGAGACACCCGACCAGCGCACGGCGATCGACGACATCAAACGCGACATGGAGCTCGCCCACCCGATGGACCGCCTGCTGTGCGGCGACGTGGGCTTCGGCAAGACCGAAGTCGCCATCCGCGCTGCCTTCAAGGCGATCCAGGACGGCAAGCAGGTCGCCGTGCTCGCGCCGACGACGCTGCTCGCGACACAGCACGGCAACACGTTCGCCGACCGCTTCGCCGGGTTCCCGATCCGCGTCGAGACGTTGAGTCGCTTCCTCACCGCCGGCCAGGCCAAGAAGGTGATCGAGGGCGTCAAGAGCGGCGAGGTCGACTGCGTGATCGGCACGCACCGGCTGCTCGCGAACGACGTGAAGTTCAAGGATCTCGGCCTTCTGATCGTCGACGAGGAGCAGCGCTTCGGCGTGC
>JBGSII010000300.1:0-2602 GCA_041742555.1 Ilumatobacteraceae bacterium | reverse complement strand
GCGCTCGCCGTCGCGTACCACGCCGGCGAATGGGCCGACAGCGACCGGCTGTACGACACCGTGTACCGCGAGTTCGGCCGCTGCGACATCCTCGTCAACAACGCCGGGATGTCGCCGCTGTATCCGAGCGTCGATGCGATCTCCGAATCGCTCTACGACAAGGTGATGGACGTCAACCTGAAGGGCCCCTTCCGCTTGTCGGCGCTGATCGGCACGCGCATGGCCGGACCGGACCACGGCGGCAGCGACGGAGGCTCGATCATCTTCGTGTCGTCGATCGCATCGCACCGGCCCAGCCCGAACGAACTCGTCTACGGCGCCGCCAAGGCCGGGATCAACAACCTCACGTACGGCCTCGCCCGCACGCTCGGGCCGAAGGTGCGGGTCAACTGCATCGCGCCCGGCCCGTTCCTGACCGACATCGCCAAGGCCTGGGACCTCGAGGCCTTCGAACGATCGGCTCGGGCCGGATTCGCACTCGGTCGCGGGGGACAACCGCACGAGATCGTCGGCACGGCGCTGTACCTCGCGAGCGATGCGTCGTCGTACACCACCGGCACGGTGATCGACGTCGACGGCGGACCTCGCTGAACCCGGGAGCGCCGACCGCGCCGTTCACGTGACCGTCGACACATCTCTGTCGCTACTGTGACCGGGATGGAAATGCACTTCGCCACCGTCTGGGAATCGATCGCCGACGCGATCCCGGATCTGCCCGCCGTGACCCACGGAGACACAACACGGACCTGGTCCGAGTACGACGACCGTGCAGCACGAGTCGCCGGCGCGTTGGACGCCGCTGGGCTCCGGCCGGACTCGAAGGTGTCGCTGTTCATGTACAACTGCAACGAGTACATGGAGTCGCAGTTCGGCGTGTTCAAGATGCGCGGCGTGCCGATCAACGTCAACTACCGGTACCTCGACGACGAACTCTGGTACCTGCTCGACAACTCCGACTCCGAAGCGATCATCTTCCATTCGTCGCTCGGCGACCGGGTGGCCCGCGTCGCCGAGCGCCTCCCGAAGCTGAAGTTGCTGATCGAGGTCGACGACGGCGATGCCGGCCAGGTGCCGAAGGCGGTTCCCTACGAAGAGGTCATCGCGACGAACAAGCCGATGGAACGCATCGAGCGCTCCGAGGATGATCTGTACATGCTCTACACGGGCGGCACGACGGGCATGCCCAAGGGCGTCATGTACGACATGGGCGGACTGACGCGGGGATTCGTGATGCTCGGGCTGCCGATGCTCGGCCTCGCGGCGCCGGCCGACACGAGCGAGATCGGCGCGCTGATCGCCGGGGCGTCCCAGAACGGCAGCACGCTCGTGTCGATCCCGGCTGCGCCCCTGATGCACGGCACCGGCTGCTGGTTGGGATGGTTCATCCCCCATCTCGCCGGCGGCCACGTCGTCACACTGGAGAGCCGCAGCCTCGACGCCCACGAACTGTTGGCCACCGTCGAGCGACACAAGGTGACCGGGCTGACGATCGTCGGTGACAGCTTCGCCAAGCCGATCATCCGGGCGCTCGACGAGGGCAAGCCGGACGGATCGAGGTACGACACCTCGTCCATCGGGATGTTCATCTCCTCGGGTGTGATGTGGACGTCGGAGGTGAAGCAGCAGATCCTCGATCGGGTCGAGCAGGCGGTGCTGATCGACGCGATCGGCTCGTCGGAGGGGTCGATGGGAACGCAGATCACCATGAAGGGCATCCCGGTCGAGACCGCGAAGTTCGCCAAGATGGAAGAGACCAAGGTGTTCACCGACGACGACCGCGAGGTCGAGCCGGGTTCGGACGAGGTCGGCATGGTGGCAGCCGGAGGCAATGTGCCGATCGGCTACTACAAGGACGAGGCAAAGTCGGCCAAGACGTTCCGGGTGATCAACGGGGTCCGGTACTCCTTCCCCGGTGACTTCGCGAAGGTTGCTGCCGACGGCTCGCTGATCCTGCTCGGACGAGGCAGCCAGGTGATCAACACCGGTGGCGAAAAGGTGTTCCCCGAGGAGGTCGAAGAGGCCGTGAAGCGCGTCGAGGGCGTGCGCGACTGCTTGGTGGTCGGTGTCGAGAACGAGAAGTTCGGCCAGGCCGTGACCGCCGTGGTGTCGCTCGAAGATGGTGCCACCGTCGACTCGGCCGGCATCATCGCGTCGGTCAAGACCGACCTCGCCGGCTACAAGGCACCGAAGTCGGTGATCTTCGTCGACCAGGTCCCCCGCGCCCCGAACGGCAAGGCCGACTACCGCCGCGCCAAAGAGCACGCCGACGCCGCTCTCTGACCCATTCTCGTGAACTCGTGCGCGCGCACGAGTTCACGAGATCGCGGTTCGGCATCAGGTGAGGCCGAACCACGGAGGCGCTGCGAGGTCGGACTCGAAGATCTGGCGGTCGTCCTCGTCCGCGATCGCGACCGAACGGGCCGCCTCCAATTCGGTCGCCGCCTCGTCGAGTCGGCCGAGCGCGGCGAGTGCTCTCGCTCGGGCCTCGTGCGCGTAGGCCAGGTCGAAATCGCGGAGTCCTGCGTCGGTGACCGCAGCAGCGCACTCGTCGGCATGGTGCAGTGCCAGTTCGCCGTGGCCGAACACCACGTGGCAGCGCGAC
>JBGSII010000299.1:0-3673 GCA_041742555.1 Ilumatobacteraceae bacterium | reverse complement strand
GGGAATGGAGGGCGCGCTCGCGAGCGTGCTCGGCGGGCTCACCGGAGCCCCGGTCGTCGCTGTGCCGACCAGCGTCGGGTACGGCGCCGGCCTCGACGGGGTCACCGCTCTGCTTGCGATGCACGCCTCGTGTGCGAGCGGTGTCACGGTGGTGGGAATCGACAACGGCTTCGGCGCTGCGTGCGCAATCGCCCGCATGTTCACCTGGCCGAACCGATGAACGGCGACCCGACCGGGGTCCGACGCGTCGCCTGGTTCAACTGTCAAGCCGGAGTTGCAGGGGACATGACCATGGCATCGCTCGTCGATGCCGGAGCCGATCGAGACGTCGTCGCTTCGATCATCGGCGGCCTCGGCGTCGACGGGTACGCCCTGCTCTTCGAACGGGTCCAGCGATGCGGTGTCCGCGCAACGTGGGCCAATGTCGTCGTCCACCACCACGACGCCGGTCCCCCGAGCCCCGGTCTCGCGGAACCGCTCTCCGGTCACGTCCACCATCGACCCCTGCGCGAGGTTCTCGCGCTGCTCGATCGGGCAGACCTCCCAGACCGGGTCCGGCGACGGGCTCGCGCAGTGTTCGAGCGACTCGGCGAGGTCGAGGGTTCGATCCACGGCATCGATCCCTCCGATGTCGAACTCCACGAGGTCGGCGCGCTCGACTCGATCGTCGACGTCGTCGGCGCATGCGCTGCGCTCGAAGCCCTCGACATCGACGAGGTGTGGTGCAGCCCGATCGCCGTCGGGCGTGGCTCGGTCCGCAACGCCCACGGTGAGGTGCCGAATCCGGCACCGGCCACCATCGCCCTTCTGGCCGCGGCAGCAGCGCCGACCGTCGGGCTCGACACGACACTCGAGGTGTCCACCCCGACGGGAGCAGCGCTGATGACCACCCTCGCGTCCGGCTTCGGACCGATGCCTGCGCTGACCAGTGACAGCGTCGGCTACGGGGCAGGGACCGCCGACACACCCGAGCGCGCCAACGTGGTCCAGGTCGTCGTCGGTCGACGAACCGTCAGCGCCGACGACGAGGGCACGCCCGTCGCACTGCTCGAGTCGAACGTCGACGACGCGACCGGCGAAGTCCTCGCCCACGCGGTGTCGATGCTCCTCGCTGCGGGCGCGCACGACGCGTGGATCACCCCGATCGTCATGAAGAAGGGCCGGCCCGCTCACACCGTCAGCGTCCTGTGCGATCCCTCGGCGATCGCCGCGATGCGATCCGTGCTCCTCCGAGAGACCGGAACACTCGGCGTCCGGATGGCGTCCTGGCGGCGGTGGCCACAGCGCCGGATGGAGACCCCCGTCGAGGTCGACGGCCACCGCGTCAGCGTCAAGATCTCCGAGCACCGGGTCAAGGTCGAGTTCGACGACGCGGCTGCGGCCGCGGTCGCCCTCGGCGATCCCGTGCGCACGATTCTCGAACGCGCCGCCCGCCTCGCAGCGGAAAACGGCCACGAGACGGACGACTCGGCGCCGTAGGGTCCCGCATTCGTGGGATCGATCGCCGTCAGCCGACTCGCCTGGCAGTTGCCCGGCGGTGAACGGTTGTTCAGCGACGTCGGTTTCCGGGTCGGCGACGGTGACCGAGTCGCGATCGTCGGCGCCAACGGCGCGGGGAAGTCGACGCTGCTCAAGCTGATCACGGGCGACCTCGCGCCGAGCGAGGGCACGATCAGCGTCGACGGCCAGATCGGGGCGATGCATCAACTCGTCGGCACCGCCGACCATCACGCCACCACGGTGCACGAACTGCTCCTGTCGCTGGCACCAGCACGGATCCAGGCTGCTGCCGAACGCCTCGCGGACGCCGAAGATCGGCTCGCCGACTCGCCCATGGAGTACGCCGAGGCGCTCGCGGCATGGGGCGACGCCGGCGGGTACGACCTCGAGGTCATGTGGAACGAGTGCGTGACCCGCGCATTCGGTGAGAACCTCGATCGAGTCCGCGAGCGGCCGCTGCGGACGATGAGCGGGGGCGAGCAGAAGCGCCTTGCACTCGAAGCCCTGCTCCGAAGCGAGTTCGACATCCTCGTGCTCGACGAGCCGGACAACTTCCTCGACGTTCCGGCCAAGCGATGGCTCGAAGCCCAGTTGAACGACACCCGCAAGACCGTGCTGTTCATCAGCCACGACCGAGAACTGCTGGCCGCGACCGCCACCAAGATCGTGACCGTCGAGGCCTGGGGCGCCTGGACCCACGGCGGGTCGTTCGCGTCGTACGCCGACGCGAGCAGGCGCGAACACGACAAGCGCGAACGCGACCGTGCGCTGTACGACGACGAGCGCCAACGGCTCGAGGACTACGTCAAGCTGATGCGCGAGCGCGCCAAGATCTCCGAGGCGTTCGCGCCGAAGCTGAAGGCGGCCGAGACAAAACTTCGGCACTTCGTCGACAAGCGCGAGCGACCGCCCGAGGTCCGCGACCAGAGGATCGATGTCCGCCTGCGGGGCGCTCGCACCGGCAAGCGTGCCGTCATCTGCGAGGCCTTGGAGATCGACGGGCTCACCGATCCGTTCGATCTCGAGTTGTGGCACGCAGAGCGAGTCGCCGTGCTGGGCAGCAATGGCGTCGGCAAGAGCCACTTCCTGCGACTGGTCGACGAGGTCGACACCGACGATCCGTCGGTCGATCACACCGGCGTCTGTCGACTGGGCTCAGGCGTTGTGCCCGGGCTGTTCCACCAGACGCATCAGCACCCCGAATGGGCCGACCGACCGCTCGTCGACATCCTCTACGACCACGACGTCGTGCTCGGCCCGGCGATGGGCATGCTGCGTCGCTACGAACTCCACGGCTGCGCGCAGCAGAGCTTCGACACGCTGTCAGGAGGGCAACAGGCGCGATTCCAGATCCTGTTGTTGGAACTGTCGGGGGCGACGCTGCTGTTGCTCGACGAGCCGACCGACAACCTCGACCTCGTCTCGGCTGAGGCGCTCGAGGCAGGTCTCGACCAATTCGACGGGACGGTCATCGCCGTCACCCACGACCGCTGGTTCCTCCGTGGATTCGACCGCTTCGTGGTGTTCGGCGACGACTGCGCCGTCGCTGACCACTCGACGCTCCCCGAACTGTGGCGCTGAGCGTTCAGTTCAGACCACTCAGGCGGTGGCGGCCACCGACTCCTGGATCCAGCTGGCGAGATCCTCCGCCTTCTTCTCGCCACTGTCACGAGCGATGATGTTGCCGTCGGCGTCGAGGATCACGAGGTAGGGGAAACCAGACCCGCCGCCGATGAGGAACGCACCGGAGTTCACGTCGTCGGCCATGGCATCCCACGGCCACTTCTTGTCGACCAGCCACTCAGACGGCGGATAGTTCGGCGCTGTCGGGTTCACGCCAGTGCTCACACCGACGACCGTCATGTCCGCCGGGAGTCCGTCGCGATTCTGCAGTTCGATCAACTCCGGAATCTCGTTGTTGCAGTGCGGGCACCAGTGAGCGAGATACACCACCATGGTGGGGCCGTCGGTGGGCCCACCGATGGTGACGGGCGTGCCATCGAACGACTGGCCCTCGATCACGGGAAACGCCGTTCCGATCGCCGGGTCGGACGCAACGGTGTCGTCGAGCGTCGGCACAGCGGTGCCTGTCACGATGACCTCACGATTCTGCTCGACGTCGCCGGCAGGCGCAGCCGCCGCCGTCGTGTCGCTCGGGTCGATCACGCCGGTA